>JAICIT010000257.1 GCA_025960445.1 Bradyrhizobium sp.
CCGGGCCTTGTGATCGGGGTTGCTTATCTCTGGGCGTGGATCGGCATTCCCGGAGGGCTCTACGGCACCATCTGGATTCTTGCACTGGCATTCATTGCGCGTTTCATGCCGGACACCGTCAAAGCGCTGTCGACGTCATTCCTGCAGATTCACCGCGAGCTTGAGGAAGCGGCATGGGTGTGTGGCAAGGGACTGCTCGGTACCATCAGAACGATTGTGCTGCCGCTGGCGCGACCGGGCGTGATCGCCTCCATGACGCTGTTGTTCGTGCTGGCGATCCGCGAGTTGGGATCGTCGCTGTTTCTCTACACCAGCAACACCATGGTAATGTCGGTGCTGCTGCTCGATTATTATGAAGGCGGCAATCTCGGAAAGACCGCCGCATTCAGCCTGGTGCAGACGGTTTTGCTCGGTGTTCTGATTGGCGGGGCGAACTGGCTGTCGAGAGGGCAGGCGCAGGACGCCGTGGCGCAAGGGATCAAATGATCACAAGGGAGCATTGAGTATGAGCCGCAACATCTTCTCCAGGATCGCAACCGTCGCTGGAACTGCCGTCATCGCAATGGCACTCACCGGCGCGCCCGCATCGGCTCAGCAGGAGTTCGGCTCACCCGAATTGATTGCGGCTGCCAAGGCCGAAGGCAAGCTGGTCTACTACACGGCTAATTTTGCGGAGGTCGAGCAGCAGGTCATCAAGGAGTTCAACAAGCGCTTTCCCGAGATCAAGGTCGAGATGGTGCGCGCCCCCGGTGGCCAGCTCATCACCCGTGTGAAAACGGAAGCCGCGGCCGGCAAGTTGATCGCCGACGTGATCGACCATTCCGATCGCGCGCTGATGTTGCCATTGGCCGACCTGTTCCAGGATTATGCGCCGCCGAACGCCGCCGACTATAATCCGGATGCGCAAATTTCGCCGAAGCTGTGGCCGCGCGCAACGCTGGTGTGGTCGATCGCCTACAACACCGAACTCGTCAAGAACCCGCCGAAATCATGGATGGATCTGACCAAGCCCGAATACGACAAGATGATCGGGCAGGTGTTCGCCCAATCCGGCGGCACCACATGGACCCGGATCATGTTTGAACGCCGGGTACTCGGTGAGGATTATTGGGCCAAGCAGGCTGCTACCCATCCGATCCTTTATCCGTCCGGCGCGCCGATGTCGGATGCGCTGGTGAGAGGCGAGATCGCCATTGGCCCGTTGCTGTACAATGCGATCTATCCGAAGCAGAAGGACGGCGCGCCGATCAAGATTTTTTTCCCGCCCGAGGGCGCGCCGGTCAACCCCTACGCTACGGGAATTCCGAAAACCGCGACCCATCCCAATGCGGCGAAGCTTTTCCTCAACTGGTGCCTGTCCAAGGAAGGCCAGACCTTCATGATCAAGGAGCTTGGCAATCTCACCTCGTTGAAGGTGCCGCCAGTGTATCCCGAAGGCTTCGATTCCAAGATCGTCAAAGCCTGGTACCCGAATTTTGACGAATACGTAAAACTGCACGGTCCCTGGGTAGCCGAATGGGACAAGACGTTCGGTTACCGGCAGTGATCGCAGCGATCATCGCAATGCCGAAACAATCCAGATCATGACGGCAACGCTCGAGGTGAGGGAGCTGCGCAAGCAGTTCTCGGTCGGCCGCCCGGCGATCGATGGCGTCAGCTTTTCCGTTCCGGCCGGCGAGATCGTGGTGTTGCTCGGCCCTTCCGGTTGCGGCAAGACGACGACATTACGCTGCGTTGCCGGCCTCGAGCACCCGAGCTCCGGTCAAATCAGCATCGGCGGGCAAGTAGTATCCTCGCCCGAGCGCGGCATCATGGTGCCGCCACGGCTGCGCGATCTCGGAATGGTGTTTCAGTCGTATGCGGTGTGGCCGCACATGACCGTGCGGCAGAACGTGGTCTATCCCCTGAAACACCGCAGGATCGGCCGCGCCGAAGCCGATCGCAAGGTCGACGAAGTTTTGGAACTGGTCGGGTTGTCGGAATATGCCGCGCGGCCGGTGGTGGCGTTATCCGGCGGTCAGATGCAACGAGTCGCGTTGGCGCGGAGCATTGTGTATCGGCCGCAGTTGTTGCTGCTTGATGAACCCTTGTCGAATCTCGACGCCAAATTGCGCTTGCGCTTGCGCGACGATTTGAGGCTCATTCTCAAGCAGACCGGCATGACCGCGCTTTATGTTACCCACGATCAAGCCGAAGCCGTTGTGCTCGGTGATCGCATCGGCGTCATGCGCGATGGCAAGCTGCTGCAGATGGGCACGCCGGACGAGATCTATAACCGGCCGGCCGATTTATTCGTCGCGAACTTTACCGGCGCCACCAACGAACTCACCGGCATTCTGGTCGAACACGGCGGCCAGTTCGGCGTAGTCGACTTCGGTGGTGGCCAACGTGGCGAGGCGGCGTTGCTGCAAAGGCTGAAGCTCGGAGAAAAGGTGCGTGTCGCGCTGCGGCCGGAAAATATCGGCATTGGCAGGCAGGACGGGGGCAACCTGTTTCCGGGCCGGGTCATGGCTCGCCGCTATCAGGGTACACAGACGGTCTACGATATCGAGTTGTTCGGGGTGCGGCTGGAGGCGCTCGAACTCGGCACGGCAGCCCGCCACGAGATCGGGGTCGAGACGTCGGTTGCGCTTCCGCGCGAAGGTTGCTGGGCTTATCGTGACACTGGACCAGCCTCCCACAATTAAAGCGTGGCACCAACGCGCAAAAAAAATGGCGGCAGGATATCAGTGTGAGAATTGTCGTATTGCCAGGTGACGGAATAGGGCCGGAGATCACCGCCGCCACGTTGACGGTGTTGCGCGCCGCGTCGGAACAGTACGCGCTGAACATCAACCTGGAGGAACATCCCGTCGGCCACGCCAGCCTTGAGAAGTTCGGAGCGACGGTGCGTCCGGGGCTGCTGGAAATCGTGCGCTCGGCCGATGGATTGATCCTGGGGCCTACCGCGACTGCTGATTTCAGGGACGAGAACAAGGGAGAGGTCAATCCTTCCAAATTCTTTCGAAAAAGTCTGGACCTGTTTGCCAACTTGCGGCCGGCGCGAACTTACGGGGGGTCGCCTGACCGGTTCGGCGCCTTTGATCTTGTCGTGGTGCGGGAAAACACTGAAGGCTTTTATGCCGATCGCAACATGGAGCAGGGCAATAGCGAGCTCCTGGTCACGCCCGATGTCGTGATCTCGCTTAGGCGGATCACGCGCCGTTGTTGCGAGCGCATTGCGCAAACCGCCTGCAAGCTTGCGATGCGACGTCGCAAGCATCTGACCATCGTCCACAAGGCCAATGTTCTGAAGGTTGGCGACGGCATGTTTCTCGAGATTTGTCGGGAGGCGGCGCGGGCTTATCCGGAGCTCGTGGTCGAGGACATTCTTGTCGACGCCATGATGGCCCATGTCGTCCGTCAGCCGCAACGGTTCGACGTTGTCGTAGCCACGAATATGTTCGGGGATATTTTATCCGATCTCACCGCGGAGCTGTCGGGCAGTCTGGGTCTCGGAGGATCGCTCAATGTCGGCGCGGATTATGCAATGGCGCAGGCCGCGCACGGCTCTGCGCCAGATATCGCCGGGCGTGATCTGGCCAATCCGATCTCGCTCATTCTGTCGGCAGCATTGCTGCTGGCGTGGCACGGCGAACGATGCGGTGAAGCGCGATTCCAAAGCGCTGCGCACGGAATCGAAAATGCGATCGCGATCGCCATCCAGAATGGCCGCGTGACGAGGGACGTCGGCGGCAATCTCGGCACGGAAGCTACCGCGCAGGCGATCGCGCGCATTCTTCGGTCGGACGCCGGAGCTTGCTCTTAACGAAGCTGCCGGAAGAAATTCTGAATTTCAGCGGCGAGCGCCGCCGGCTGCTCCATGGCGGCGAAATGACCGCCCTTTTTCATCTCCGTCCACCTTTGAATATTCGTGTAGGTCTTCTCAGCCAGCGAGCGAGGTGGAGTGACTATTTCCTTCGGGAAAGCGGCATATCCCGTCGGGACCGAGATCGGATGATCTGGCGAGATCGGCAACCCGAAATGCAGGCGACCATAGTATGGCCAGAACGAGGAGCCGATGGCTCCGGTGAACCAGTAAAGAGAGATATTCGCCAGCATACGATCGCGGCTGATAGCGCTTTCGGGTACGCCATCATTATCAGACCACTTGCGAAACTTTTCGATGATCCATGCGGCGAGACCCGCCGGAGAGTCCGTCAAGCCGAATGCCAGTGTCTGCGGTTTTGTGCCCTGGATTTGTTGGTACCCGGTTTCTTCTTTGAGAAAGCGCGCAAGCTGCTCGTTGTACAGCGCTTCGCTTTCAGAATTCGGGCTGATCTTCTCGCGCGGCACATACAGCAAATTGAGATGGATGCCGCAAACCGATGATGGATATTTCTGTCCAATCAGCGAAGCGACGCCCGCGCCCCAATCGCCACCTTGTGCGGCGAACTTCCGATATCCGAGAGTGTTGGTCATCAGATCGTGCAGGCAAGCTGCGACATCCCCGAGAACGAACCGTTTCTGTCCCGGCTGAAACGAGAGTCCGTATCCGGGGAGCGAGGGTGCAATGACCGTAAATGCATCCCTTGCATCGCCCCCAAATCGAGCAGGATCCGTCAATCGCGGAATGATGTCGACGAATTCGAACACCGAGCCCGGCCATCCATGCATGAGCAGCAGCGGATATGGCTTGGGGCCGACGCCGGGGACGTGCAGGTAATGTAGCTCTATGTCGTGCAGCGGGACCTTGAACTGCGGGAATTCATTCAGAGCGGCTTCTTGTGTGCGCCAGTCGAAGCTGTCCTTCCAGTAAGACACCAGCTCACGCATATAATCGACGCTGGTGCCGTAGTCCCATAGGCCGCCAGGCGCGGCGTCCGGGAAACGGGTGAGTGCGAGGCGAGACTTCAGGTCGGCGATATCAGCGTCGGAAATCTTAAGTACAAATTGTTCAGGCGGCATCGCGGATTGATCCTTGCATGACGTCAGATTCTGGAGCCA
>JAICIT010000258.1 GCA_025960445.1 Bradyrhizobium sp.
CCGATCACCGGGAAGAGCTCGAAGGAAACCGTTAAAACCATTGCGTGCGGGAATGCCGGGTGAGTCCGGTGAACCCACAGTGACTACGCTCGTGTGGTTCAATTTTTCCCACGCGAGGCTGCGGGTGCATCGAGCACCCGGCATTCCCCACGCCCTCTGAGTTTCAGATGGCTTCACGAGCGGCAAAACTCGCGCATCGCGCGGCGAGATCGCGGAGGTGTGGGTGTTTATCGCGAAGAAGAGACAAGTGTGCCTGTACAATCCGCAGCGTCATTGCGAGGCGCGAACGCGATGAAGCAAATCCACTTTTCCGTTGCTCCATGGATTGCTTCGCTTGCGCTCGCAATGACGGCACAACCTGATTTTGCTGTGATTGCGTACGGTCCGACCACATCGGTAATCTTCATCCTCGCGCCGATCTTTGTGGGTCGATAGCGAGGCTCGATCCGGGGGTGGCACATCGTGAGCGGAGCGAACGACGTGCCGAGTGAGGGCTACTTCGGTTTCCGAGAACCCCACCCGACTGGCCTTGGGCCAGCCACCCGGAGAGCGCGCTTCGTTCGTCTCGACCCCATCAATGGGAGGGAAAAAGGAAGAGCGAGCGTCCGAGGACGCGAGAAGTGGTGCGGGGCGAGCGGGATCGGAAGCCTGAGCGAGACCGCTCGCAAAGCCCCTGTGCCCACCATATCTTGCATAAATATCAGCCTCGTACCGCAAGCGCTTGGCCGCCGCTCCCCGATATGGTATCCCGCCAGCGCCGCTTTCGATTGCCACACATGACCGGCCGCAATGCCCCTAACAGGCTGCGGCGGTGGAGATATTTCGCCAATGAGCTCTTCTGCCAGCAGCGCCAAAACCGCTTCCGCACCCGACTCGTTCTTCTCCGCCCGGCTTGAGCAGGCCGATCCCGATATCGCCGCGGCGATCCGGGGCGAGCTCGGCCGGCAGCGCCACGAGATCGAGCTAATCGCGTCGGAAAACATCGTCAGCCGCGCGGTGCTGGAGGCGCAGGGCTCGGTGCTGACTAACAAATACGCCGAGGGCTACCCCGGCAACCGCTATTACGGCGGCTGCGAATGGGTCGATGTGGTGGAATCGCTCGCGATCGAGCGCGCCAAGAAACTGTTTGGCGCCGGGTTTGCGAACGTGCAGCCCAATTCAGGCAGTCAGATGAACCAGGCCGTGTTTCTGGCGCTGCTTCAGCCCGGCGACACCTTCATGGGCCTCGATCTCGCCGCTGGCGGACATCTCACCCACGGCTCGCCGGTCAATATGTCGGGCAAATGGTTCAAGGCCTCGCATTATACAGTGCGGCGCGAGGATCAGCTCATCGACATGGACGCGGTTGCCCGTCAGGCCGAGCAGGTGAAGCCGAAATTGATTATCGCGGGAGGATCGGCCTATTCGCGCTCATGGGATTTCAAGCGCTTTCGCGAGATCGCCGACAGCGTCGGCGCTTATCTGCTGGTCGACATGGCGCATTTTGCGGGGCTTGTCGCCGGTGGCGTGCATGCGTCCCCGGTGCCGCATGCCCATGTCACCACCACCACCACGCACAAATCCCTGCGTGGCCCTCGCGGTGGTTTGATCCTGTGCAACGATGAGGCTTTGGCCAAGAAGCTGAACTCGGCGATCTTCCCCGGGTTGCAGGGTGGTCCGCTGATGCATGTGATCGCCGCCAAGGCAGTGGCATTCGCCGAAGCACTGCGCCCGGATTTCAAACTCTACGCCAGGAACGTGGTCGAGAACGCCAGAGCGCTGGCGGAGGCGCTGCGCGGGCACGGTTTCGATATCGTCTCGGGTGGCACGGATAATCATCTGATGCTTGTTGATCTCAGGCCGAAGGGCTTGAAGGGCAACGTTTCGGAAAAAGCCTTGGTGCGCGCGGCGATCACTTGCAACAAGAACGGCATCCCCTTCGATCCGGAAAAGCCGTTCGTCACCTCGGGACTCCGGCTGGGCACACCGGCGGCGACCACGCGCGGCTTTGGAGTTGCCGAATTCAAGCAGGTTGCCGGCATGATCGCCGAGGTGCTGAATGCAATTGCGCAGTCAAACGAGGGCAAGGCGCCGCTGGTCGAAACCGCAGTCAAGGAACGAGTGAAGGCGCTCACCGATCGCTTCCCGATTTATCAATAGGATCCAAACCCGATGCGTTGCCCAAGCTGCAACAGTCTCGATACCCAGGTAAAGGACTCACGTCCTACCGAGGATTCCGCCGTGATCCGGCGGCGGAGGGTGTGCATCGCCTGCAATTTCCGCTTCACCACCTTCGAGCGCGTGCAGCTTCGCGAGCTCACGGTCATCAAGCGCAACGGGCGAAGGGTGCCGTTCGATCGCGACAAGCTGGTGCGCTCGTTGCAAATCTCGCTTCGCAAGCGCCCGGTGGATCCGGAGCGGGTCGAAAAAATGGTATCAGCGATCGTGCGCGAACTGGAAAGCGGTGGCGAAGCCGAGATTTCGTCGGAAGCAATCGGTGAGATCGTGATGGAGCACCTGCGTCAGCTCGACGACGTGGCCTATGTCCGATTTGCCTCCGTCTATCGCAATTTCCGCGAAGCCAAAGATTTTGAAGCCGTGCTGGGTGAACTCTCTGGCGATGACGACGCGCGGCTCGCCCTGTTACGCAAATGATCTTCCGCATTCTGGAAGACCAGTTCGCCCAGAAATCGAAAGAATCCAAAGTCGCCGACCAGCGATTCATGCAGCTCGCGCTGACGTTGGGTCGGCGTGGCCTCGGGCGGAGTTGGCCTAATCCTGCCGTTGGCGCGGTGATCGTCAAGGATGGCATCATTATCGGCCGCGGCTGGACTCAAGCCAGCGGCCGTCCTCATGCCGAGACCGAGGCGATCGCGCGCGCCGGCGCCGCCGCTCGCGGCGCGACGCTCTATGTCACGCTGGAGCCGTGCTCGCATTTCGGCAGGACCCCGCCCTGCGCCGACGCCATTATCGCGGCCGGCATTACCCGCGTGGTATCGGCGATCGAGGATCCTAATCCCGAGGTGGCCGGGCAGGGCCATGCACGGTTGCGCTCTGCCGGAATCACCGTCGAGATCGGACTCTGCGCGGCGGAAGCGGCGCGCGATCACGCCGGTCACTTCAGGCGGTTCCGGGACAAACGGCCCCACGTGATCCTGAAACTTGCGCTTTCCTCCGATGACAAGATTGCCGGTGCTGGCCGCAAGCCAGTAGCGATTACGGGCGAAGCCGCAAAGGCGAGGGTGCATCTATTGCGCGCGCAATGCGACGCCGTTCTGGTTGGTATCGGTACTGTAAACGCCGACGATCCGCTGTTGACCTGTCGGCTACCGGGCATGGAAGCGGTTTCACCGGTACGGGTCGTACTCGACCGGAACTTGCGGATCTCGGGCACAACCCGACTGGTACGCTCCGCGCGGGAAACACCTGTGTGGGTGATGACTTCGACGCTAGCGGAAGCACCGGCTGCAGCCAAACTCGGCGCCGCAGGCGCGCAAATAATGCGCGTCGGAACCAGTCCGACAAGTTCGCGGCTCGATCTGGCGGCCGTGCTGAACGTGCTGGCGGAGAAGGGGATCACGCGACTTCTGGTGGAAGGCGGCGCGCGTGTCGCGTCGTCGTTTGTTGCCGCCGCACTTGTTGACGAATTCTGGCTGCTGCGCGGCCATGACCCAATCGGTGCCGACGGCCTCGCGCCGCTGGATGCAACGCCGCTTTCTGCTCTGACGGGGTCGCCGGCTCTCATGCAGCGTGCTAGCGAAACCCTGCAAGAAGACACTTTGACCATCTACGAGCGCGCCTGAATGTTTACCGGCATTGTCACCGATATGGGCGAGATCGTCAGCCTGACGCCGACGGCACAGGGCCAACTGCACCGGTTACGCATTGCATGCAATTACGACCGCTCCGGCATAGCTGACGGGGCGTCGATCGCCTGCAACGGGGTGTGCCTGACGGTGGTCGCATCGGGGATCAATCAAGGCCGAACCTGGTTCGAGGTCGATGCAGCCGCCGAAACGCTCGGCATGACGACGGCGAAGCATTGGGCGGTGGGAACGAAGCTCAATTTGGAGCGGGCCCTGAAAATCGGCGACGAACTCGGCGGCCATATCGTTGCGGGCCACGCGGATGGAGTCGCCTCGATCATTAAACGGGACGATCTGCCGGACATGGCGCGATTTGAACTGCGTACCACGCGTGAGCTGGCGCGTTTCATCGCTGCAAAGGGTTCAGTCACGCTCGATGGCGTCTCGCTCACGGTGAATGCCGTCGATGATGTGATGTTTTCGGTATTGATCATTCCGCACACCCTCAAGGTCACCACGCTTGGCGGCTGGCGCGCGCGCGGCGAGGTCAATCTTGAAGTCGATCTGATGGCCCGCTACGCGGCGCGGCTTGCAGAAATGAAATAAGCGCGGCACTTGGCTTTGCACCCTGCTGCGCCTAAAACGCACACCAATAGATGAATAGCGACGGAAGAACGATGGCAGACGCGCGGCGCGCAGAATCGAAGGATCAAACCGATGTATCCGGCGCACGCGCGCTAATCGTCGAGGCGCGCTTCTATGACGATATCCAGGATGCGCTGCTGGAAGGCGCGCTTGCCGAATTGAACGCCGCGGGCGTCAGCCATGACGTGATCACGGTCCCTGGCGCACTGGAAATTCCCGCCGCGATCGCCATTGCGCTCGATGCCGCCGCGAGTACCGGCAAACCCTATGATGCCGCCATCGCGCTCGGCTGCGTGATACGGGGCGACACGATCCATTTCGAAATCGTCTCGATTGAATCCTCGCGGGCGTTGATGGACCTCGCGGTGGCGAGGCGATTTCCGCTCGGCAACGGCATCATCACGGTCAATACCGAGGCGCAAGCGTGGGCGCGCGCGCGCGCCCACGAACTCAACAAGGGCGGGGACGCCGCCCGCGCGGCGCTTGCCATGCTCCGGATCAACCGGCGCCTGACGCGGATCTGATCGACCATGGCAGAGATCAAGAACACAGC
>JAICIT010000259.1 GCA_025960445.1 Bradyrhizobium sp.
CCTGCTTCTCAAGCAGCGCCGATAAAGATTTGAAGGACTCGATCAGCGCATCGAATGCCGAATCCCAGTTGGCGGTGCCCTTGAGCACGACGACCGTCTTTGGCTCGAGCGTGATCTCCTCGCCAAAGGCATCAGCCGTCTGCACCGGCGCGGGTGCCGCAGCCGGCGGCGGCGTGGTTGTCTCGGCGGCTGCAGGCGGAGTAGCCGGTGTGGCCGAAGGGGTGGCCGGGGCCGGCGCCGGGCTAGGCGGAGCGCCCGGTTTGGATTCGGCGGCGGGGGGCGATGCTCCAGGTCCGGGTGCCGGCGATTGCGCCAGCGCGTCACCATAAACTAGCGAAATCGCGGCGATCGGGATCAACGCATGCATGGTCAGGCGAAACGAGCGGCGGCGATACATCAACTGTCCTCCAGGCTTTTCAGGTTAGTTGCGAGCGCCTGGGTGTCCCGGTTCACGTCGGCGAAGGTCCTGCATGCTAACATCCAGCCTGGCTCTCGTCTCGTGACAGATGTGTCACGCGGCTCGCTTGGCGGGCAAGGGTATTCGAACAGATTCACCGCACTGGCCAACCCGCCGCGGTTCGCCATATAAGGCAGGCACAATCGGGAATTTCCATGAGCGCGCTCGCCAACCATGCGTTTGCCAAGATGAACGGCATCGGCAACGAGATTGTCGTCGTCGATCTTCGCGACTCGTCCGCGGCGGTTACGTCAGCAGAGGCCCGCGCGATAGCGTCGCCGGCAGGCGTCAGCTTCGACCAGCTCATGCTGCTGCAGCCGCCCCGGGTTGAAGGCACGGAGGCTTTTATTCGCATCTACAATAATGACGGTTCAGAGGCCGCCGCCTGCGGTAACGGCATGCGCTGCGTGGCGCGGCGGCTGTTCGAGGCTACCGGGCAGACCGCTGCCACCTTCGAGACCAAAGCCGGCCTGTTGAATTGCTGGCAAGGCGCCGATGGGCTGTACACCGTCGATATGGGGCCGCCGAAATTCGCCTGGCAGGACATTCCGCTGGCAGAGGAGTTTCGCGACACCCGCTCCATCGAATTGCAGATCGGCCCCATTGACGCACCCGTGCTGCATACGCCCTCGGTGGTCAACATGGGAAACCCGCATGCGATCTTCTGGGTGGATGATGTCAATGCCTACGATCTCGGCCGCTTCGGGCCTCTTCTTGAGAACCATCCGATCTTCCCGGAGCGCGCCAACATCACCTTGGCGCACATCGTCGATCGCGATCACATCACGATCCGGACCTGGGAGCGCGGCGCTGGACTGACAAAGGCATGCGGCTCAGCCGCATCGGCAACCGCTGTGGCCGCGGCGCGGCTCAAGCGCGCCAACCGTGTCGTGCAGATAACTTTACCCGGGGGCGAGCTCAGCATCGAGTGGCGCGAGGGTGACGATCACGTCTTGATGACGGGCACAGCGACTTTTGAATACGAAGGCCGCTTCGATCCGGCGTTGTTTGCCTCTGTCAACTGACATGACCGTCGAGATCGTCACCTTCGGCTGCCGTCTTAACGCCTTCGAATCCGAAGTGATCGCCCGGCAGGCCGAGGGCGCCGGCATAAACGAGACCATCGTCCTCAATACTTGCGCGGTCACCAATGAAGCCGTGGCGCAGGCGCGGCAATCGATTCGACGTCTGAAACGCGATCACCCCGAGCGGCGGATAGTGGTGACTGGTTGCGCGGCGCAGAGCCAGCCGGAAATCTTCACAGCCATGGTCGAAGTCGACCGCGTCATTGGCAATGACGACAAGATGCGCACGGAAGCGTGGCGCGCCGCTCGCGACGCGCTTGCCTGCGCTCCAAAACACGGCATCGAGCCCAGCGAAAAGATTGCGGTCACTGACATCATGGCCGTGACGGCAATGGCGCCACATCTGTTGGACGGATTTCAGAGCGGGCTGCCGCGCGTGTTTGTGCAGGTGCAGAACGGGTGCGATCATCGCTGCACGTTTTGCATCATTCCCTATGGTCGCGGCAATTCGCGTTCGGTGCCGATGGGTGCGGTAGTCAACCAAATTCGCGCGCTGGTCGAGCGTGGCCACGCCGAGATCGTGCTGACGGGCGTCGATCTCACCAGCTATGGCGCCGACCTGCCGGGTAGCCCAAAGCTCGGGCGATTGACAAAACAGATACTGCGCCATGTGCCGGAATTGAAGCGGCTGCGGCTTTCATCGATCGATCAGGTCGAAGCCGATCGCGACCTGCTCGATGTGATCGCTGACGATGAACGTCTGATGCCGCATCTGCATCTGTCGTTGCAGTCCGGCGACGATCTCGTTCTGAAGCGGATGAAGCGCCGCCACAGCCGCGCCCAGGCCATCGAGTTCTGCGCGCAAGTGCGGCGGCTGCGGCCGGACATCGCGCTCGGGGCTGATTTGATCGCTGGATTTCCGACCGAGACCGAGGAAATGTTCGCGCGTTCGATCGATCTCGTGGATGAGTGCGGACTTACATTCCTGCACGTGTTTCCCTACTCAGCCCGGCCGGGCACGCCGGCGGCGCGCATGCCTCAGGTGGCGGGTAATGCCGTTCGGGAGCGGGCCAAACGGCTGCGCGCCTGTGGCGAGACTGCTTTGCAACGGCGGCTGGCTTCGGAGTTGGGTCGTACCCGGCAGGTCTTGATCGAAAGCGCCAATCAAGGGCGTACCGAGCATTTCATTCCGGTGGCGATCAGGGGCGAAGCGCCCGGCGCGATACGCTCACTCGCGATCACCGGTAATGATGGCGCGCGATTGACGGTGTGAGGCTTAATCTCCGTTCCAGCCGCATGTCCTGAGCCGCTCCTGCAAATGCGCGGGCGCTGGGGCGACGACGCGAACCGGGTCCTTGTTCCTGGAAATTGGGATGACGATCTCGCGCGAATGCAGATGCAGGCGCGGTTCGCCGAACCGCGGCCCATTTCCATAGATGTTATCGCCGACAATCGGCCAGCCCCTCGCTGCCGCGTGCACGCGTAATTGATGCGTTCGTCCGGTGATCGGCTCGAGCGCAAGCCAGCTCAGCCCTTCGCCGCGCCCCAGCACTCTCCAATTGGTAAGCGCTGGCTGCCCCTCTGGGTCGGGCTTTTGCCACCAACCCCGCTCGGCGTTGAGGCGGCCGATCGGCATGTCGATTACTCCCTCATCCTCGGCCGGGCCGCCTTCAACCACGGCCCAATAGGTTTTGGAAATCCTGCCGTGCTTGAACAGCAGGCCGAGCGATGCCGTTGCCTTGCGGTGGCGGCCCAGCACGAGGCACCCGGAGGTGTCGCGGTCAAGCCGATGCGCAAGAACCGGCGGGCGCGGCAGTCCAAATCGGAGCGCGTCAAAGGACGATTCCAGATTAGCTCCGCCCTTCGGGCCGCGATGCACCGGCAGGCCGGCCGGCTTGTCGATCACCAGCATCAGCCCGTCGCGATGGAGCACGCGGCTTTGAATTTCGTCCCCGGTCAACTCGGGAACTTCGGTCACTCGGTCGAGACTTTCGCTCATGGCGCGAAACCGCTAACACACCCGGCATGAACGACACCACTGCGGAAAACACGAAACTGAGCTGGTGGCGCCGTCTGTCCAACGGACTGAAGCGCACCTCGAACTCGCTTGGAACCGCGGTTGCCGATCTCGTCACCAAACGCAAGCTCGATCGGGCGATGCTGGAGGATATCGAGGACGTGCTGCTGCGCGCCGATCTCGGAACCGAGGTCGCGGGACGCATTTCGGCGGCGGTAGGCGTTGGCCGGTACGACAAGGCGATTACGGAAGATGACGTCAAGGCAGTGGTTGCGAGCGAGGTCGAGAAGGTGCTTGCGCCAGTCGCCAAATCGCTCGCGATCGATGAGGCCAAAAAGCCGTTCGTCATTCTTGTCGTCGGGGTCAACGGTTCAGGCAAAACCACCACTATCGGCAAGCTGGCGGCCAGACTCGGCGCTGAGCGACGCAAGGTGATGTTGGCAGCCGGCGATACCTTTCGCGCGGCCGCCATCGAACAGCTGAAGATTTGGGGCGAGCGCACCAGGTCGCCTGTGATATCGGGGGCGCAGGGTTCTGATTCCGCGAGCCTTGCGTTCAACGCCCTCACCGCGGCGCGCGACGGCGGCTTCGACGTGCTGCTGGTCGACACCGCCGGACGCCTGCAGAACAAGGCCGAATTGATGAACGAGCTTGAAAAAGTCGTTCGCGTCATCAAAAAGGTCGATGCCTCGGCGCCGCATGCGGTACTGCTGGTGCTGGATGCTACGGTAGGACAAAATGCGTTGTCGCAGGTCGAGGCGTTTCATCGTACCGCAGGCGTGACCGGCCTGGTGATGACAAAGCTCGATGGCACCGCGCGCGGCGGCATTCTCGTGGCGCTAGCCGAAAAGCATAAACTGCCGGTGCACTTCATCGGCGTTGGTGAGGGCGTGGAAGACCTGGCGCCATTCACGGCGCGGGATTTTGCGCAGGCGATCGCAGGAATAGAGTCCTGAGATCGGACAATCGCGGCTACTCGGATGATGGATTGAAAATGGACAAAACGACGCCGCACCCGCTCTTCAAGCTCGCCACTGAACTCGGGCCGCTGCTGGTGTTCTTTATTGCCAACGCGAAATTCAATCTGTTCGTCGCCACCGGCGCTTTCATGGTAGCGATCGTGGCGGCGATGATCGCTTCATACGTTGTGGTGCGGCACGTGCCTTTGATGGCGCTGGTCACCGGCGTCATTGTCATCGTTTTCGGCTCGCTGACGCTGGTGCTGCATGATGAGACTTTCATCAAAATCAAGCCCACCATCATTTACGGCCTGTTTGCTGCAATTCTCGGCGGCGGGCTGTTGTTCGGCCGTTCCTTTATCGCGATCATGTTCGACCAGATGTTCAATCTCACGCCGCATGGTTGGCGCATCCTCACCAAGCGCTGGGCGCTGTTCTTCTTGGGGATGGCGATCTTGAACGAG
>JAICIT010000260.1 GCA_025960445.1 Bradyrhizobium sp.
GATTTTAACTGGCCGCATGCAGCAAGGATGTCGCGGCCGCGCGGTGTGCGTACCGGCGAGGAATAGCCGGCATTGAAAATATATTCGGAAAATTTCTCGATCTGCTCCCAGTCGGAACACTCGTAGCGCGTGCCCGGCCACGGATTGAACGGAATGAGATTGATCTTGGCCGGAATTCCCTTCAACAGCTTCACCAAGAGCTTGGCGTCATCCAGCGAATCGTTGACGCCCCTGAGCATCACATATTCAAAAGTAATCCGCCGCGCATTCGAGGAGCCGGGATAATCGCGGCAGGCCTGCAGCAATTCGGCGATCGGATATTTTCGATTCAGCGGCACCAGTTCATTGCGCAGCTCGTCGCGTACCGCATGCAGCGAGATTGCGAGCATGACTCCGATCTCGTCGCCGGTTCGGATGATGTTGGGCACCACGCCCGAAGTCGAAAGGGTGATACGGCGGCGGGAAATGCCGATGCCCTCATTGTCGGCAACGATCAGCAGCGCATCGCGCACAGCCTCGAAATTGTAGAGCGGCTCGCCCATGCCCATCATCACCACGTTGGTGATTAGCCGCCCGCCGGAAGGCGTATCGCGGTCGGCCCAATCATTGAGGCGATCGCGCGCCACCATGATCTGGCCGACGATTTCGCCGGCGGTGAGATTGCGCACCAGGCGTTGCGTGCCGGTGTGGCAGAACGAGCAATTCAGGGTGCAGCCGACCTGTGAGGAGACGCACAGCGTGCCGCGATCCGTCTCCGGGATGTACACGCACTCGACTTCATGCGCCTTCTCTAGCGAGTCGCCGCTCGGCAGGCGCAACAGCCATTTGCGCGTGCCATCGCTCGAAATCTGCTCGGCGGCCACTTCGGGACGGGCCACCGTGAAATGAGCATCGAGCTGGATCCGCATTTCCTTGGAGATGCTGGTCATCTCCTCGAAATCACTCGCGCCGCGGACATAGATCCAATGCCATAGTTGCTGAACGCGCATCTTGCGCTGCGCGGTCGGCACTCCGATCTCCGCCAACAGCTCCGCGATCTCGGCGCGCGCCAGGCCCACCAGCGAGGGCTTTGCCGGCGGCACATAGGTCTCAATCGCGACCTTTTCCAAAGGCGCGCGTGCGCCGGATTTGGCGTCGAATGAAGTGCTGGGGATCGGCTCGTTCATGCCCCATCAGATAGGACTTCCAGACGCAGCTGGAAAGCCATCAAATCGACGATCTTGACGTGAAGAGCCCCGTTATCGCTTGCAATCCTGCGCCAGACGGTCGAGCGCTTGTGAAAGTCCCTTGAGCGAAAATGTGTCCGTGGTTTCGGTGCCCTTGGCGGAGACGCCCTTGACCACGACGTCGGAGGCCTTGCGCATTGCGTCGACCATCCGTCCTTCCTCGGCCGCGTTCTTGATCCAGAGACCATCGCCCTGAGTGTACATCGCGTACGTCGCGCCACCAACTTCCAGCGTCGATTCCGATCCGGGCTTGAGCGTGTAGCCGATCATGACCGAAACTTCGTTGGTGACCTTTTCCGCGGGACGGGTCGAGACAAACGCATAGGCCGGGTCGCGCGGGCGATTCGGCGGATTGGTTTTCGACGAGGTGGGCTTTGCCAGCGCGAAGCACACTTTTTTGCCGTTCGGCGCCGCGCTGTAGGCGCCCCAAGTGCCGAACTGGCCGATCAGTGTCGGCTCCGCGCCGCCAGCGGCGGCAGGTTTGGTTTCCGGTTTGACCGCCTCGGGTTTTGGAGTCGAGGGCTTCGCCTCGCTTTTTGGAGGCTTTGGCGAAGCCGGCCGGGCCTGTGCCTGTGCTGGTGCTTGCGCCAGCGCGACGCTCGCGCCACCGCAGAGCATCGCACTCACCGCCAGAGCTGCCGGGATTCGCCGCAAGGTCATCACCAAAAACGGTTCCCTCATTATTGTGACTGGAAGATGGCTTGGCCTTTCATCGCGAGGCGCGATGTGGATAGCCGGGAAATGCTGATTTGGGAAGTCACTCGCGAAGGCTTGCGCTGTGTCTTGCGAACATCCTCGCGAGTCGATGCGCGCGGTTTGCTGTTCAGGATTTTGGCCGTGCCGCGCGCTGGTTCTCCCACTGCGCATCGGTCCATTGCAGCAGATCCTCCGCACCGGAACTGCGCAAATGAGCACCGCCATCCTGCACCACCATCTCGCCATTGATGTAGCCGCACGAATCCGAGATCAGAAAACTCGCAAGATCGGCAAGCTCGCGATGTTCGCCGACCCGGCCAAGCGGATTTTTCGATGCCCAGTTTTCGTCGCGGCCTTCGGGACGAAGCTGACCGGCCGCGCCAGGCGTTGGAAAAGCGCCCGGCGCGATCGCCACCGTTCGGATGCCCTTCGGTCCCCACTCAACCGCGAGGCTTTTGGTCATCGCCAGAAGTGCCGACTTGGCCATCGCGGACGGCACGGTGAAAGCGCGTCCGGTAATCGTTGAAGTGGAGAGTATGCTTAGCACGACGCCCTCGCGTCGGGCTTCGATCCACCGCCTGCCGGCACCCAATGTGCAATACAGCGCACCGTGCAGCGTCGGCGCGAGGATTGCATCCGCTGCACGAAATGATAGCCGCTCGGTTTGCGCGATAAAGGTTGCAGCGGCGTTGTTGACCAGAACGTCGAGCGGTGCTCCGCGCCAGATTTCATCCAGCATGGCGTCCACGGCGGCGCCATCTCGAATATCGCACCTGATTGCGGTGACCTCGCCGCCGAGGTCGCCGCGTATCCGAGCCGCGGTTTCTTCCAGCAACTTGAGCCTGCGACCGCAGATGATCAGTATAGCGCCGAGCTCGACGAAGCGGCGCCCCATCGCCGCGCCAAGCCCTGAGCCCCCGCCAGTTACCAATATCCGCTTTCCCTCCAACAGGCTCTTTTCAAACATTGGTCAAATCCTCAATCGACTGACAGCTTCGGAATCACCATGGAATCAGATTGTAGCCCGGCTTCAAATCCGGCATGAAGCGTTCAGGTTCAACAGTGCGTTCGAAAACCGGGTGTGTCCATGAAAGCCATTCTGTGCTCGCAATATTGCGGTCCCGATGATCTCGTGCTGAGCGATGTGCCCGATCCGGTGGCAGGGCCCGGTGAGGCCGTGATCTCGATCAAATCCGCGGCGCTGAATTTCTTCGACCTGCTGATGATCCAGGGCAAGTACCAGATCAAGCCGCCGTTTCCATTCTCTCCGGCCGCCGAAGTTTCGGGTGTAATTGAAAGCGTTGGCTCAGGCGTCAGCGATTTGAAAGTCGGAGACCGCGTCGTGGCGTCGTGCGGCCATAACGGCGCGCGCGAAAAGATCGCGCTGCCGGCAAATTCAATCGTGAAAATTCCGGACAATCTGGATTTTGACCGCGCTGCCGGCATCATCATCATCTACGGCACTGCGCTGCATGCACTGGAAGATCGCGCCAGCCTGAAGCGCAGCGAGACCATGGCCGTGTTGGGTGCTGCCGGCGGCACTGGCCTTGCGGCATGCGAGCTCGGCAAGCTGATGGGTCTTAAGGTGATCGCCTGCGCTTCTTCCGACGAGAAGCTCGAATTCGCAAAGGCGCATGGCGCTGAACTCGGATTGAATTACGCAAAGGAAGATCTCAAGGACGGACTGCGACGGCTTACCGGCGGCAAGGGCGCAGATATTATTTTCGATCCGGTTGGCGGCAGCTATGCCGAAGCGGCGTTGCGTTCGATCGCATGGGAAGGACGTTTCCTTGTGATCGGATTTGCCGCCGGCGAAATTCCGAAGATGCCGCTGAACCTCGCGCTGCTGAAGGGTTGCGATATCAGGGGCGTATTCTGGGGCGCGTGGGCGCGTCTCAATCCGCAAAAGAACCGCGCCAATCTCGAAAAACTCGTGAAGTGGGCCGCCGACGGCCAGATCTCATCGCACGTCGACCGCACCTTCCCCTTAGAACAAACCGCAGATGCGCTAAAAGTACTGGCAGGCCGGCAGGCGATGGGCAAAGTGATCCTGCGCCCCTGACCCATTTTGCACCGAGTTCCATGATCGGAACTGTGGGCTGCCTTCGGAAAGCCGCAATAAAATCAAGATATCTCCCAAATTGTGCAGACGATCGTCCTTTTTTGGACTGATTCAAAATGCGAGTTATGCGCTCGGTAGCGGGGCGGTTTAGCCGACAAAAATATAAGAAGCTAATGCCGGTATGCCCTGATGTTGCGTAGCAGCGTGGAGGCATCCCCATGGCACGAAATACGAGCTTCACTCCCTACGATGAGCAAATTGGCACGCCTTTCGATCAGGATTCGGACGATTCCGAATTTATGGATCATGACTCATCGCGAGCGGTAGATCGGTACGCACTTCCTGACGACCGCATGCCGCTGTTTCTTTCGCATGAAGCCGACGAACCCCGACACCGTTTTGGGAGCGGCGGCGAGAGGAACTGGCAAAGGGCACGGATGTGGCCGCGTGTTATCAAAGCGGGCATTTTTACGGCATCAGCAGCAGTGATTGCCCTTGCCATTGTATCGTTAGACAATCCGCTTGCCATGTTTGCGAATGCGAAAGCTTCGCTGATCGGTGGTTCCGCAACCGAGCAATCGGACGCAACCCAAGGTTCCAGCACGCAACCGGCCGTTGCGCAAGCCCCGGTTCCACAACAGTCTAGCCCGCAGCCAGCGACTCCGGCGCCCGCCCCGGTCGTGCAACTCGCCAGCGCCGCACCCACGCCCCCTGTGGAGACCGCTCCCGAAATCGCTGCCGCGGCAGTGCCCGCGAAAATTGCGCCGACACGCGATGACATTGCAATCGCGCTTCGGGCCGCGCATCAGACCCAGAAAGAAACCGAGCAGCCAGCGCCGGTTATAGCAGCGCCCGTCAGGCGGCTTGAGGCCGATGAACTGGCGGCCTTGATGAAGCGAGCAAAGGGCCTGATCGAGATCGGCGACTTCGCCCCGGC
>JAICIT010000261.1 GCA_025960445.1 Bradyrhizobium sp.
AGCACGATCATGTCTCGTAATGCTCGAATGACGCATTGGTCCAGGTCAGGATCCATAGCCATTGTCATGTAGTGGGAAGGCGTTTCTGCGCGGGGATAGTCGAGCCGCAGATCCTTGCGCAGGCGCAGCCGGAAGCGCCCCTGCAGCGCGGTTTCAATGGCGGTAACGCAGACCTCTCCGTCGCCTTGCACGCCGTGGCCATCACCGCAGGAAAACAGCGCCCCCGGCACGAATACAGGCAGGTAGAGCTTGGCGCCGGAGATCAGCTCCTTGTTATCCAGGTTCCCGCCCATCGCCCGCGGGACAAGCGAGCTGATGCGTCCCCAGGCAGGCGGCGGGGCTACCCCCATGACCCCGAAGAACGGCTTAAGGGGCAGATCCAGGCCCCAGGGCAGCCGGCCCACCATACGCTTTTCGTCCAGTGGGATGTTGAGCAGGCGGGTTTCATGGAAATCGTCGGGCAGAGTGCCGGCGAGCGGCCGAATAAAGTTATACCCCCAATCCTGCCGGAGTCTGACGTCCAGAATTTCGACCTCCAGAACGTCGCCAGGCTCGGCACCCTCGATGGCGACGGGGCCGGTCAGGATATGTCCGGGCAACATCCGTTCGTTTTTCGCGTGAACTTGCGCGAGCTCGGGAGGGACGTGAAATCGGCTGCTGTCGGGTACCACATCCGGTCCGCCGCTGATGGTGTCGATCGTCACCTCGTCGCCGCTGGCAACCCTAAGGACGGGCTTCAGCCGGGCTTCGAAGAAGCCCCAGTGACAGGTCTCGGGGCTGGAATGCAGGTGATGATGTGTCATGACGGGCTTCTGTTCGGGGCGGCGCTCGCGTAAGAGGCTGTAGCAGACATTCCCGAAGGCCTCCCTTGTTTTTTGTGCTCTCAAAGACGCTCGGCATCATGCTGTTGCCGACGAATCTCCTGATCGGCATCGGGTTGTTCGGTGCGATCCTGCTTGCAACGCGATTTGCCCGATTTGGCCGAAAGCTATTGATCACTTCCATTCTGCTGTTAGCGATCTGTGGATTCTCGCCACTCGGAAATTGGCTGCTTTACCCCTTGGAGCAGCGCTTTCCACCTTGGGACAGCGGGCGGGGTGCGCCGGATGGAATCGTCGTGTTGGGCGGCGGCATCGAGACCGATGTTTCCGCAGGCCACGGTGCTGCTGCGTTTAGCAGCTCGGCCGCTCGCATCATCGCCGCCGCCGCGCTCGCGCATCGCTACCCGAACGTTCGCATAGTGTATTCCGGCGGCAATGCTAATCTGGTCTCCGATGATGCGGCGAAAGAAGCGGATTATGCAGTGGTTGTATTCGAGAGTCTCGGAGTTTCAAGGGATCGCGTAATTTCCGAGCGAACTTCGCGGAATACTTTTGAAAACGCTGAATTCTCAAAGAGCGTCGCCGCTCCCAAAAATGGCGAGCGCTGGCTCTTGCTGACGTCCGCCTATCACATGCCGAGATCGATGGGCGTTTTTCGCAAAGTCGGATTTGACGTTGAACCATATCCGGCCGATTGGCGGGTGGGCGGGGCTGCCGATCTCGTGAATTTTTCGGTTCGCTCCATCGAAGCTCTGGGAAGAACCGAGCTGGCATTGCGCGAATGGATGGGACTTGTCGCGTATCGGATTTCTGGCAAAACCAGCGCGCTTTTCCCCGGTCCCGACACTCGCTAATCGGCTCGCCGTCGATAAAATATCCCGCTAAGGTTTGCTTAAATTGAAGCGCGGTGGCAATCCGGCGTCGAGGGAGGTTCGGTTCATGCAGCAGGCGGGGACAAAGGATCAAAATTTCGATTTGGCCGGAATGGTCACCGATCTGAACACTCTGCTTCGGTTGAAGACGACAGTTACGGGTATAAAGATGTTCGCGCGTGTCGAGGAAATGGCCGCTATCCCGAAAATCAGGCGGCCCTCGGCGGTTCACACCACGGATCAAATTGTCAGCATGGCATCGCGGCTGGGCTGGACCGTTGGCATCACGGCCGACGATCTCGTGGGCGCCCAGTGCAGGGCGGTGATTGGGCTCGCCCCGCAAGACGAGAAGTGGCTTGCCGGAGAGTCCTACGTCGGAGTTTGGCACGAGAATGCCGAGGACGCGCGCAAGCGCCAGGAGGCACTGAACGTCGTTCCGTACGGCAGCTATCAGGCGCTGGCGGTCAGCCCACTGGCAAGTGGCAGGCTCAACCCGCCGGACATCTGCCTGGTCTATGCGACCCCAGGTCAGATGATCATTCTGATCAATGGGCTCCAATATACCGGTTACAAGAAATTCGAATGGGGTGTGGTCGGCGAGACGGCGTGCGCGGATTCATGGGGAAGGGCGTTAAAAACCGGTGAGCCCAGCCTGTCGCTGCCATGTTTTGCCGAGCGGCGCTACGGCGGCGTGCCGGACGAGGAAATGCTGATGGCGCTGTCGCCGGCACATCTCGCCAAGGCGATTGCAGGTATGAAGGCTCTGGCCAAGAACGGCTTGCGTTATCCGATCCCGCCCTACGGCATCCAGAGCGATGTACGTGCTGGCATGGGCGTGTCCTATCCGCGGAAATAGACCAGCAAGCTAAGCGCAATCGGAAATTCAAAATATCCAAGGGAATCGAGTTTATGAAGTCTTCGTCGTCGCAATTCGACATCGTTGTTTATGGCGCGACCGGCTTCACCGGACAGCTCATCGCCGAATACCTCGCGACGCATTACACTGGGAAGGACGCTCCGAAGTGGGCTATGGCCGGTCGCAGCCTGGAGAAGCTTGCCTCCGTGCGCGATACCATCGGCGCGCCGTCCGATATTGCCTTGATTCAGGTGGATGCCGGCGATCGGACATCGCTGCAAGCTATGGCCGACCGAACCAGGTCGGTCATATCCAGCGTCGGTCCATATCAGCTCTATGGATCTGAATTGCTCGCGATTTGCGCGGCGACCGGAACGGACTATCTCGACCTCTGCGGCGAGCCGGTCTGGATGCGCCAGATGATCGATGCGCATGAGGCGACGGCCAGAGCTTCCGGCGCGAGGCTCCTGTTTTCCTGCGGTTTCGATTCGCTTCCCTTCGAACTCGGTGTTCTATTCTGTCAGGAGACCGCGAAAAGCATTTTGGGCGCGCCGGTCAACCGCATCAAAGGCCGTGTCCGCGCAATGAAGGGAACGTTTTCGGGTGGTACGGCGGCGAGCTTCAAAGCTACATTCGCGGCGGCAGCTAAAGACTTGAGTCTGGTAGCCTTGTTGCAGAATCCGTTCGTGTTGACGCCGGGATTCGAAGGTCCGAAGCAACCGCGTGGCAACAAGCCGCTGCTGGATGAGGATCTGGGTTTATGGGCGGCGCCGTTTGTGATGGCGAGCATCAACACGCGAAACGTGCACCGCTCCAACATGCTGATGAATTTTCCGTACGGCAAAGACTTCGTTTATGACGAGATGGTGCTGACCGGTCCCGGAGCGGAGGGCGAAGCCAATGCCAAGCGCCTCGTCGCGGCAGTCAATGGTGAGAGGATGGGTGGCGGCGGACCGAAACCGGGCGAAGGCCCTTCAAAGGAAGAACGGGAATCCGGCCTCTACGATCTTCTATTCGTCGGCCTTGCACCGGACGGTCGCCAAATCCGCGTCGCCGTCAAAGGCGACCGTGATCCCGGTTATGGCTCAACGTCAAAAATGATTTCGGAGTGCGCGATCTGCCTGCGCGAAGCGCCTGATGTCACACCCGGCATATGGACTCCGGGCGCCGCGATGGGTGACCGCTTGATTAAGCGACTAATCGATCGTGCCGGGATAACATTCACCGTCGAAAACTGAGCAGCGCTCAGGCGCTGCTATCGTGCCGCGCTATCAGCGCCTGATCGGCAGTTGCTCGGTAGCTCTGCGCGGCGGCGAACATGCCCCACATCGCTCCCATCATCATCCAAAAATGCCGCCAATGATCGGTGTCAATGATGAAGGCTTCGCCGACCGTGCCGAGAAACGCGGCAAAAATCGCCAGATAAGTCTGCTGCCACGGCACACGGACAAAGACGTGACGAAATCCGATGATGACCGTGACGAACACGAGCGCCGCATAACAGACCCCGGCAAGCCAACCGCCGGACATGAAGGCGTTCAGATAGGAATTGTGCGTATCCTCCGGAAAATACCGATGGAATTGCAGCGGCCCGATTCCAAAGGGAAGGTCGAGAGCCATGTCGGCCCCGAGAATATACCGTCCAAATCGGCCAAATCGGCCCTCGTCATAGCTTTGATCCAGGCTCGCCCGTTGTTTAAATAGTTCGCTGACCGAGTCGACTGAAAGCAACACGGCCACCAGCATCACTACAACCGCGACCGCGATGATCGACGTCACGATGATGCGCGAGCGCTCCGCGTGCGACTGGCTCGTTAGCACCATCAACGCGAGCATGAATGCCGAGGTGATGGCGACCCCACCCCAGGCCGCGCGCGAAAATGCGAGCAGGATCGCCAGCATGATGACGCCGAGCGCGATCATGCTGCGAAGCCGCAGGCGATTTGAAACCACGCTCTGCAGCACAAACAAGGCCGGAAGGATCAGGAATGCAGCCAGCACGTTTGGATCTTTGAAAGTGCCACGGGCGCGCCCATACAGTGTCAACAGGTCATGTTGGCCGGGCACCACATTGAAATAGCCGGTGATCCCCGCTGTGGCCGCAACGAGCGCACCGGCGATGAGGCCGTGGCGGAGCATGTCGAGCCGCGCCGAGGTGTCCTCGGAGAAAACCATCGCGAGGAAAACAACCGTCATCGCCATATACCAGGATGTCGCGACCCAGTTCGCGACCTGCGGTTTGTCCATCACGGGAATGGCGCCGATGGAGTAGCCAAGATTGACCAGAAACAGTAGCAGCAACAACGGTATGAAAACCGGGCGCAGCCGCAATCCGGTGGCAAAGAAAATAATCGCGGCGAG
>JAICIT010000262.1 GCA_025960445.1 Bradyrhizobium sp.
ACCAGAAGCCGGCTGGATGACGTACAGCGCTCGCCATTGAGCGAATAGATCATGAAAATGACGGCATCCAGCGCGCGCTCCAGATCGGCATCGTCGAACACGATCACCGGGTTCTTGCCGCCGAGTTCGAAGTGCACGCGTTTGAGCGTCGGCGCGCCCTGCGCCATGATCGCCGAGCCGGTCGCGCTTTCGCCGACAAACCCAATGGCCTTGATTGCGGTATGCTCGGTAAGCGCCTTGCCGGCTTCCTCGCCAATGCCGTGAACGGTGTTGAGAACGCCGTCGGGGATGCCCGCTTGCTTGACGAGCTGCGCCAGCAGGTCAGCCGTTACCGGCGACCATTCGGCCGGTTTGTGAACCACCGTGCAGCCTGCGGCCAGCGCCGGCGCAATCTTCCAGGTCGAGAGCATAAAGGGCGTGTTCCAGGGCGTAATCACGCCGACCGGCCCGATCGGCACCCGGGTCGATATGTTCCAATGTTCCTGGCTTGGCATGTTCCGGCCATCGCGCGCGTCGGCGCACTTATCGGCAAAGAAGCGGAAATTTTCGGCAGCCCGGATCGCGGCCTTCGCCATGAAGCGATAAGCCTGCCCGGTGTCGATGCATTCGAGCACCGCGATGTCCTCCGCGCGATCCTCGATCGCGTCCGCAACCCGATGCAGCAGCTTCTTCCGTAGCGTGGCAGGTATTTCACGCCAGGATTTGAATGCCAGCGCTGCTGCCGTGGCAGCGCGGTCGATATCCTCGGCGTTGCCGCGTGAGACGCTCGCCAGCACGGCGCCATCGACCGGTGATTTGGTCTCGAAGCTCGCCCCGGAAACCGACGACACGCTCTTGCCGTCAATCATGTGACGGATGCCGTCGGCCTTCAATTTGGCCAGGAGCGGCGCCGCGCGGTCCCGATTGGCCTTGAATACATCGGATTTCGGCGTGGGCTTATCCATGCGCGGCCTCCGCTTTCAGCGCTTCATGAATGTTGTTGCGCTTCCAACTGGTTTCCTTGTCGTTGATCTGCATGTCAAACGACAGCGCGAACTTGCCGCCGGCAAAGACCGGATCGAGGTAGCTGGAGAGCGCGCTGAAAATTTGTTCGCCAGCCCGCTTGCGGCTACCGAGATCGCGCCCCTCGCCAAGCCGAAGTACCATGGCCAGAAAACCGAAATGGTTCGCGCCATCGGCTATCGCGTAGTGCTCGCAGCGGATGGCGCGCACGCGAATCCCTCCGACCGGGAAAATACCCGTCTCGACCGCAGCCTTGCGGACAAGCTCGACGACCTCACCCATGTCGACGCGTTTATCCAGATTGCTCGAATACTCAATCGTGAAATGGGGCATTTGCAGACTCCAAACAAATCCTCAGCTTTTCATCAGGCGAAGTAACAGCTCACGGACCCATACTGTCCATAGTCGGCCTGAATCGTGTCGCCTTTGCGGGTCTCGATCGGACGGATGAAGGAGCCGGCCAGCACCACTTGACCGGGCTCGAGCGCCAGTCCGTGCGGCGCGATCTTGTTGGCAAGCCACGCCACGCTGGTGGCGGGATGATTGAGAACGCCCGCGGCAAGACCGGTCTCTTCCAATTGGCCGTTGCGGTAACAAAGCGCGCCGATCCATCGAAGGTCGGCATCGAGCGGGCGCAACGGTCGGCCGCCCAGTACGATGCCGGCGTTGGCGGCATTGTCCGCGATGGTATCAAAGATCTTTCGCGTCGACTTCGTCGCTGGATCGACCCGCTCGATCCGGGTGTCGAGTATTTCCAACGCCGGGACCACGAAGTCGGTTGCGTTCAGCACGTCGAACATCGTGCAGCCCGGCCCTCTGAGCTGCTGCTTCATCACGAACGCAAGCTCGGCTTCGACCCGCGTTGCGATAAAGCGACCCGTTGGCACCAGGCCGCCGTCGGTAAAAAACATGTCATCGAGCAACACGCCGGAATCCGGCTCGTCGATCCCGAGCGCGCTCTGCATCGCTTTCGAAGTTAGCCCGATCTTGTGGCCTTTGACGACGCGGCCTTCGGCGAGTTTGATCTCGATCCAGGCCTGCTGGATGCCGTAGGCGTCCTCGATAGTGATTTCGGGATGCTCAAGCGATAGCTGCCGGATCTGCCGCCTGGTTTTCTCCGCCTGATGCAGACGCTCGGCGGCGAGGCGGATGTCGTCCTTTTTCAATGCCATGCTGGTCCGGCCACTTTGAAAAGACAGGTGCGAAGCGAAAAGGCAGATGTGGAGCGAAAAGGCAGGTGCAGAAATATGATTAACATGTTAAGCGTATCAGTCAAACCCGAATTGGCCGTGTTGCGTTACAAATCTGGACCGTTCCTCGATGAAATTGCCGATGCTGAAAGGCCAATGGTGATGCGGAAGCAATCGGGAACCAAAGCCGCCGTCAGGCGGGTGCCGATGCGGGATTTTTCCCGCTCGCTGCCGATGTCGCTGTTGCGGGCCCGCGAAGCGGTGATGCGGCATTTCCGTCCCTCGCTGCGCGACCACGGATTGACCGAACAGCAATGGCGTATCCTGCGCGCGCTCGCCTCGGTAGACACGATCGAGGTGACGGAACTTGCGCGAGTAGCGTTTTTGCTAGGGCCAAGTCTCTCTCGAATATTGCGCGATCTCGAAACGCGCAGGCTGGTCGAACGGCGGGTCGTTAAAGCCGATCAGCGCAGAGGGCTTGTTTCGATTTCAAGTAAGGGCCTGAAGTTGATTGAGACTGTTGCGCCGTCATCCGAAGCCATTTACGCGGCGATTACCCGGTGTTACGGCGCGCGGAAATTGTCCGAGCTGCAGGATATGCTGCAGGCGCTGGAGCGCAGTCTGTCGACTTTAGGGCCCGGTGTGGTTGGCGCCGCGGCCGAGCCGTCCGAGTGAGCGCAATTTTGCATGCTGCTATCGAGACGACGCATAGCCGTCGCGCAAATTGCGCTCATGCCTCTCTTGTTCGAACCGAAGCCGTAGACACGCTGGTCGTTTTTCGCTCAAAGTGCTGCAAGCCGCTGGTGACAACAAGCGATGCGCGCGGCGATGCGGCAGCGCGGCCGAGATCAAGCGATAGGCGGAACATTCGTAAATGGTGACGTTGCAAGTTGAAAGATTGATTGATTTTGTAGCTGACGTTTTTGTTCATTCGGATTCCTCGGCCGAGGAAGCAAGGCGTATCGCGACCTATCTGACCACCGCAAATCTGACCGGACATGACAGCCACGGCGTGATCCGTGTGCCGGTCTATATCAGGTGGAAGAAGATGGGCTCGGTCGTTCCCGATCAAACTATCGAACTTGTCGTCAATACGCCCTCGCTGGCGGTGGTCGATGGCAGGTTTGGATACGGACAGACGGTGGCGCCGCAAGCCGTAAGGATAGGCATCGAAAAGTGCAAAGCCTCGGGCCTTGCCGCCGTCGCGTTGCGCAATGCCGGACATATCGGACGGGTCGGAGACTGGGCGGAAATGGCCGCCGCCGAAGGACTGGTGTCGGTGCACTTCGTCAATGCCGCCGGCTCGCTGCTGGTCGCTCCATTTGGCGGCGTTCAGAAGCGGCTATCCACAGCGCCGTATTGCGTTGGCATTCCGCGAAAGGGACAAGATCCGATCGTGCTTGATTTCGCCACGTCGGTCGTCGCGGAGGGCAAGGTGCTGGTCGCAAGCCGCGGCGGCAAGAAACTGCCGAAGGGCGCGCTGATCGATGCTGACGGTACCTTGAGTGAAGATCCGGCGGTACTGTACGGGCCGCATAGTGCGGAGGGCGCCCGCGACCACACCAAGGGCACGGGCGCGATCCGGGCATTCGGGGAGCACAAGGGCTCCGGTCTGGCATTCATCTGCGAACTGCTCGGCGGGGCATTGACGGGCACGGGGGCTACCGCGCCTGATCGACGCTTCGCCAATGGAATGTTCGCAGTTTACGTTGATCCGAAAGTGGTCGACACGAGCAATTTCTTTGACAGCGAAATATCGCGCTATGTGGATTTCATCAGGGCGACCAAGCCGGTGACTGGCGTCGACGCCGTGTTAATTCCTGGCGATCCCGAGAGGAAAATGCGCGCCGATCGCACCAAAAACGGGGTGCCCTTGCCGGACGATACATGGGCGGCGATAGTCAATACCGCTCGCGAAGTCGGCGTTAGTGAGGTCAACATTCAGCGGGCCGTCAGCTAGCTATCTGATTTTTAAAAAGTCATCGAGCCTAGAAAAAGAGGAAACGCGACCAATGGCAAATAACGTCAAGAAAGTGTGGGCTTCGGGCAAGGCCGTGGTGAACGCCTGGCTTGCGATCCCTTCGGGGTTTTCCGCCGAAGTGATCGCGCAGTGCGGTTTCGACAGCGTGACCGTCGACATGCAGCATGGCGTGCAAGACTATCTGTCGATGATGCAATGTTTCCAGGCCATGCACGCGCACCCGGTGACGCCGATGGTTCGCGTGCCCTGGAATGAGCCGGGTATCATCGGCAAGGTTCTCGACGGTGGCGCTTACGGCGTGATCTGCCCAATGATCAACAGCAAGGAAGAGGCCGAGAACTTTGTCTCCTACTGCAAATATCCGCCGCGCGGCACGCGCTCGAATGGCCCGATCCGATCGGGCATGTATGGCACAGCCGGCACCTATCAGGTGACCGCCAACGACGAAACCTTGTGCATCCCGATGATGGAGACAAGGACCGCGATCGAAAATATGGAGTCCATTCTGGACGTCGAGGGCATCGCGGGCGTTTATGTCGGTCCCTCCGATCTCGGCTTCTCCTATGGTCTGGTGCCGAAGCTCGATCGTGAAGAGCCGGAGATCCTGAAGATTTATGACAAGCTGATCAAGGAGTGCGGGAAACGCGGCATTTATCCCGGCATCCACTGCAGCGGGGCTGTTGGCGCGACCAAAGCGATCAACATGGGATTCAAGCTCGTCACCTTGTCCAACGA
>JAICIT010000263.1 GCA_025960445.1 Bradyrhizobium sp.
TCGCGGATCACGCCACCTATCGGGATCACTGGCCGCTGCTGCAATCGGCCGCAAACGCCTGGACCCGGCTTCGTCCGGGCGATGCGGGCTTCATCAGCGAACAATTGGCCCGGCGGCTGAAACTTGCAATCGGCGATGCGATCGAGGTACCGACCGCAAACGGAAACTGGAAGCTTGAGGTGGTCGGGATTTACGCGGACTACGGCAATCCGAAGGGGCAGATAGCTGTCAACATTGCCGCGCTGACCCGCCGTTTTCCTGCCATTCCGATGACGCGAATGGCGCTCCGGGTCGAACCTGAACAGATTCCAATGCTGATGACGTCACTCCAGCAGAAATTCGGCCTCGATGACCGCAATCTCATGGATCAGCGGGCGCTGAAAACCGAATCGAAGCGGATTTTCAACCGCACTTTCGCGATTACGGCTGCCCTGAACGCTTTCACACTCGGCGTAGCCGGCGTCGCGCTGCTGACCAGCCTGCTGACGCTAAGTAATTCACGATTGCCGCAGCTTGCGCCGTTATGGGCGATTGGTCTGACACGTCGGAAGCTCGCGGCGATCGAACTTCTCAAGACCATGTCGGTTGCGCTGATCACCACCCTGCTTGCATTGCCGCTTGGTTTGGTGGTCGCGTGGTGCCTGATCGCGGTGGTGAATGTGAAGGCGTTCGGCTGGCGGCTGCCATTCCATATCTTTCCATGGCAATTGCTCGAACTCCTGGCGATTGCCATGGCGGCTGCGCTTTTGGCGGCACTCCTTCCCGTGCTCAAGCTTGCGCGCATGCAGCCAACACAGCTGGTGAAGATTTTCGCCGATGAGCGATGACAAGCTGATATCCCGCCGTGCCGTTGTCGGCAGCGCCATGGCTCTGATGCTCGGCGGCAATGCTGCGCACGCGCAGGGCTTCGCCGGACTTGGCGAGGACGCGGAAGGATTTTCATCGGTGGTGCCCGGAAGGAAGTTTACTTTTCCGGCCGATCATGGACCGCATCCGAATTTTAGGATCGAGTGGTGGTATGTGACCGCGAATCTTCTCGACACATCTGGTGCGCCGCTGGGCATACAGTGGACCTTGTTCCGGCACGCTTTGCAGCCGGGTCCGCAAGCCGAAGGTTGGGCCAATCAGCAGATATGGATGGGTCACGCCGCGGTGACCCGCGCCGAGACGCACCGATACAGCGAAAAATTTTCGCGCGGCGGCATCGGTCAGGCCGGCGTGGAGCCCGCGCCCTTTCAAGCATGGATCGATTCCTGGCAAATGCGCGGGCTCGATGGCATGCGCGCCGGGCAGATCGCGCCGCTCGAGTTGAACGCATCGGGCTCGGACTTCGAATACGCGCTGCGCCTTGATGCTGATCGCGCGCTGGTGCTGCAGGGTGATGGGGGCTACAGCCGCAAGTCGCTGCGCGAACAGGCGTCCTATTATTACAGCCAGCCGTTTTTCAAAGCCTCGGGACACGTCAGCATCGAGGACAAGTCGGTTGAAGTCCACGGGCAGGCCTGGATGGATCGCGAGTGGAGCAGCCAACCACTCGCGTCCGATCAAAGCGGATGGGACTGGCTGTCTCTGCATATGAGTTCGGGCGAAAAGCTGATGCTGTATCGGCTGCGCCAGAACGACGGACAAAATTACGCTTCAGGCAATTGGATCCTGCCCGACGGCACCAGCCGGCAGATCGCGTCCGCCGAGATCACAATGACGCCGAAGAGTTTTGCTGAAATCGCAAACCGCAAACTCCCAACCATTTGGGACATCGCCATTCCAGCGCTCGGACTGAATATCGAGTGCGTCCCGCTGAATGCGAAGAGTTGGATGGGCACGAGCGTCGCGTATTGGGAGGGACCTATCAGCTTTGCCGGCAGCCACAAAGGGGTAGGATATCTGGAGATGACCGGTTACTGAGGACGTCGCCTAGCCAAGAGAGCCTTCAACATGTTTCACTTCACCGCACTCGTGACCTGCCTTTCGATCGCACTTTATTTCTTTACCTCGCTCAGGGTCTCGAAGGCGCGCGCCGCGTTCGGCATCAAGCCGCCCGCAATATCAGGCGACCCGGGGTTCGAGCGGGTCTTCCGAGTGCAGATGAACACGCTGGAATGGATGCCGATCTTCCTGCCCTCGGTCTGGCTGTTTGCGATCTATGTCAGTGACCCCATTGCCGCGCTCATTGGCCTCGTCTGGATCGTCGGTCGCATTCTTTATATGACCGGCTATTCGCAAGCGCCCGAAAAACGCCGCCGGGGATTTGGGATTCAGGCAACGGCGGCTGTTGTTCTTTGGGCTGGCGCGCTTTTCGGAATCATCGGGCATTTCTTTCATGTGTGACGGTTGATCAACGCGGTGACCCCATCCGAGTGGATGACAATCTACCTGGAATTACGCCCCCGGACTGGTCGCGATTGCCGGAGTAAACTGACATGCGCTTGAAGGATCGTGTCGCCATCGTCGTCGGCGCCGGGCAAAGTCCTGGCGAAGGCATGGGCAATGGCCGCGCGACGGCGCTGACCTTCGCCCGCGAGGGTGCTCGCGTTTTGTGCGTCGATCACAACATGGCTTCGGCGCAGGAGACGATCGAGATGATCGTCGCCCAGGGCGGCACGGCAATCGCGTTCAAGGCCGACGTCACTCAAACCGCCGAGCTCAAGGCGATGGCTGCGGATGCACTCGCGCGATGGGGCCGAATTGACATTCTGCACAACAATGTCGGTGTCAGCCTTGCTGGCGGCGACGCCGAACTGCTCGACTTTACCGAGGAGGCGCTTGAACGCTGTGTGGCGATCAACCTGAAGAGCTGCATCTTTGCCGCCAAGCAGGTGATCCCGATCATGCGCCAGCAGATGAGCGGTGCCATCATCAATATCTCGTCGATGGCGGCGATCACCACCTATCCTTATGTCGCCTACAAGGCGACCAAATCCGCCATGATCGCTTTCACCGAACAACTCGCCTATCAGAACGCCTCATATGGCATCCGCGCCAATGTCATCCTGCCGGGGCTGATGAACACCCCTATGGCGGTCGATACCCGCGCCCGCGAGTTCAGGAAGACTCGAGCCGAGGTCGAGGCCGAGCGCGATGCCAAGGTGCCGTTGCGCAAGAAGATGGGGACGGCGTGGGACGTTGCCAACGCCGCCCTCTTCCTGGCCTCTGACGAGGCCGGTTTCATTACCGGCGTGACACTACCGGTCGACGGCGGCGCCAGCGTCAGACGGGGGTAAATCAAGAACCGGGCACAGATTTACTTCGTCAACGGGCAGCCGCTTTCCTTGGCCGTGAAGAATGCCTTGTCGCCTGGCACGACGGCGAGCTGCTTGTAATAATCCCACGGCTTCTTTGATTCCGACGGCTTCTTGACCTCGAACAGATAGAGGTCGTGCACCATGCGGCCGTTCGGCAGCACCTTGCCGCCCTTCGCGAACTGATCGTTCACCGGCAGCTCCTTGAGCTTGTTGGCAACCGCTTCGGTGTCCTTGGTCCCGGCGGCCTTCACTGCTTTCAGATACTGCAGCGTCGCCGAGTAGGTGCCGGCCTGGATCATGTTCGGCATGCGCCCGGTACGCTTGAAGAAGCGGTTGGCGAACTCACGGCTATTGTCGTCGCGATCCCAGTAATAGCCCTCCGTCAGCACCAGGCCTTGCGCTGCCTCCAGCCCAAGTCCGTGCACTTCGGCCAGCGTCAACAACAAGCCGGCTAACTTCTGGCCGCCCTTGACGATGCCGAATTCGGCCGCCTGCTTGATCGAGTTGGTGGTGTCGAGACCGGCATTGGCGAGGCCGATGATTTTCGCTTTCGAGCTTTGGGCCTGCAGCAGGAACGACGAGAAATCCGACGAGTTCAGGGGAATGCGGACCGAACCCAGGACCTTGCCGCCCTTCTCCTTGACGAGATCGCCGGTGTCTTTTTCGAGCGCATAGCCGAACGCGTAGTCGGCAGTCATGAAGAACCAGGTGTCGCCGCCGGCTTCGACCAGCGCGCCGCCGGTGCCGACCGCGAGCGCGTGGGTATCGTAGGCCCAATGGAAGCCGTAGGGCTGGCAGGCATCGCCGGTCAGGCGCGACGTCGCCGCGCCGACGACGATATCGATTTTCTTCATCTGCTTGGAAAGATCGTGAATCGCAAGCGCGACCGAGGACGTCGTCAATTCGGTGATCATGTCGACGCCTTCGACTTCATACCAGCGTCGTGCGATAGCGGTGGCCAAGTCCGGCTTGTTCTGATGGTCAGCGGAGATCACCTGGATCTCGTGGCCAAGCACGTTCCCGCCGAAATCCTCGACCGCCATCTTGGCGGCTTCGAAGGACCACTTGCCGCCGTAGTCCGCGTACACGCCGGACTGGTCGTTCAAAATCCCGATTTTGACGCCCTGCGCTGACGCTGACCCGGCAATCAAAACGCCACAGGCCGCAACGGCAGCCGCGAACAATCGCACTTTCATAAACTCGCCTCCAAAGTTTCCGTTCTGAGTGATGATAAGTTAGAACCCTGTGGCTGCCCATCTATTTCAATCGGCCAATCGTATTAACCAATCGCGTTTTTAGAGAGTCGCCGGGACCGCCCCAGGACAGGCGGGCAAAGGCTGACTTAGGCGGCGCCGCAGGCCAGTGCTATTTTATAGTTCCCTTCAGTACGACACGTCCGCTAAGTTGGCGGCAAAATAGACCCAGAATATCCGGGGAGTCTAATCGTCGTGTACACCGGGCGTGTCGTTTTCGGCGGCATGGACGAGGTTGTTTTTGGACAACCCGCCGCTGAAGCGGTGGCCGCCCAATTGGACCGCTTACACCTGAGCCGCGCTTTCCTGATGGTGAGCGGCACACTCAATCGAAATACCGACGAGATCGATAAGATCCGAAAAAGCCTCGGTCGGCGCTACGTCGGAAGCTTCGACGCGATGCCACCGCA
>JAICIT010000264.1 GCA_025960445.1 Bradyrhizobium sp.
ATCCGGCGTGAGAGTGCATCCAGCGGTCTCAGGGAGGAGAGCATGACAAGGCAAATGGTGATGGTCGGGTTTCTGCAGGCCCAGAACTGCACCAATCTTCCAAGCTCATGGCGTCACCCGCAGTCGCGCGACGATTCCATGTCGGCGGATTACTATCAGGAGATCGGCCGCATTCTCGAGTCCGGCAAATTCCACATGGCATTTTTCGATGATCGGCTCGCGATGCCCGATCGCTACGGCAACGATCACGCCCACACCGTGGAATACGGCATCCGTTGCGTGAAGATGGACCCTATCGTTGTGCTGACCGCGATGGGAATGGCGACCGAGAAGCTCGGACTGGCCTCCACCTGTTCGACAACCTACTACGAACCGTTCGACGTCGCCCGCCGGTTTGCCACGCTTGATCTGATCACCGGCGGTCGCGCTGCCTGGAACGTGGTCACATCCGTCAATGACGGCGAGGCCCACAACATGGGCAAGGACGCCCATCTCGATCACGATTTTCGTTATGACCGCGCCGATGAATTCATGGAGGTGGTACTCGGGCACTGGGATTCCTGGGAAGACGGCTCGCTCCTGATCGACAAGAAGAGTGGACGGTTTGCCGATCCGACAAAGGTGAAGCGCCTCGACCACAACGGCCAATTCTTCAAATCGCGTGGACCGTTCACTGTCCCGCGATCGCAGCAGGGCCATCCCGTGATCATCCAGGCCGGCGCCAGCGGCCGCGGACAGCGCTTTGCCGGCAGATGGGGCGAGGTGATTTTCACGGCGGCCCGCAACCTGGCAGGCGCCAAACAGGGTTATGACGCGATCCGGAATGAAGCGGCGAAAGCCGGCCGCGATCCGGACCAGATGTTTCTTTGCAATCTGACCACTCCGGTGTGCGGCGCGACCAAGTCGGAGGCCGAAGACAAAATGGCGTTGATCGAAAAGCTGCCGCTCGAGATCGACGCATTGTCGCTGCTCTCCGAGGGGCTGAACTACGATTTCGCGTCAAAGGGCATCGACGAGCCACTGACCACGCAAGAGCTTGAGGGTATGCAGGGCATTCTCGGCATCCGCGACGGCGTGCTCAAGAACTCCGGCAAGACCAACCCGAGCGCGCGGGATTTTGTCACCTTCAGTGGACGTGGCCAGACCGCGGACGCGATTGTCGGCGGTCCCAAGGATATCGCTGACAAGCTGGAGGAGATGTTTGCCGGCCGGGGCTGCGACGGATTCGTGATAGCGGCCACTTACGTTCCCGGGTCTTACGCTGATTTTGTGCGCCACGTCATTCCGGAATTGCAGCGCCGCGGCCTTTTTCAAAAGGACTACGCCGGCAAAACCTTGCGTGAGAATCTCGGCCTTCCGCGGCCGTCCGCCGGCTCATGGAAAACTCAGCCGCGGGCGGCGGCGGAATAAACAGGGATCATCATGCGCTGGCTTCAATTCACTGCAAACGGGCAGACTTCCTGGGGCATTGTCGAAGCGGAGCGCGTGATCGCGGTGAGTGGCGACCCGTTCGGCGAATGGAAACGTACTTCGCGTTCGCATCCCCTTCCGGACGTCAAGATCGAAGTGCCGGTCATGCCCCGCACCTTCTATTGCGTCGGGCTGAACTACCTCAAGCATCTCAAGGAGGCCGCCGATAAGCGCGGCGAGGTGCCCAATGTTCCCGATCGGCCCGAGATTGGTTACCGCGCTCAAAACGCATTGATCGCGCATGAAGAGAACGTGGTGATTCCCGCGACAGCCACCGAGAAGATTCATTACGAAGGCGAACTCGTCGTCGTCATCGGCAAGAAGGCGAAGCATCTTACCGAGGTCAACGCGATGTCCTGCGTGCTCGGCTACACGATCGGCAATGACGTGAGCGAACGCACCTGGCAAAAGGCTGATCGCGGACTGTGGCGGGCAAAGAACGCCGACACGTTCAAGCCGATGGGCCCGTGGATTGAAACCGAAGTCGATCTGGACAGCATGGAAACCATCGTGAAGGTCAACGGCAAAGAGAGTAACCGATTTCGGACCAATGACATGATCTTCGGAATCAAGCCGTTTATCGTCGAACTGACGAAGTATTTCACGTTGTGGCCCGGCGACGTGATCTGGATGGGGACCGATGGCGCCTCGCCTGACCTGAAAGCCGGCGACGTGGTCGAGATCGAGATCAGCGGCATCGGCACCTTGCGCAATCGGTTCGTCAGAGAAACGATAGCGGGAAACCACAAGGCATGAAGCTGGGGAATCCCGGCGCTTGCGTTGCGCCGGAGCATGGCGGCAGCTATTTCACCACATCGGCGCCGACCTTGCACACAGCGGTATTCCTGCAGGGCGCCCAAACTGCGTTCGATCCGATTCTGATCAAACCTATTCAGGCTTGATCTCTGCATCCTGAATTACTTTGCGCCAGTGCTCTTCCTCGGCCCGAAAATAGCGATCGAGCTTTCGGAGGACTGCGCAACCATAATCAACCCCTCGTTGAGTGCCAACTTCTTGAACGTCTCGGCCTGGATCGCCCGCGCTGCAGCTTCGTTGAGCCGCGCGATAATGTCTTTCGGTGTTCTCGCTGGCGCCAACCGGCGTCTACTTCGCTCGAAGACGCTCTGATCAAACCGCGCTGGCGCGGGCGAACTCGATATAGATGTTGCGCAGCCGCCCCGTCGTCGGACCGGGCTTGCCGCCGCCGACAGTCTTGCCGTCGATCGAAACCACCCCCTGCACAAACGCCGTGGCGCTGGTAATGAAGACCTCCTTTGCCGCGACCGCCTCCGCAACCGTAAACGGTCGTTGCTCGACCCGAAGCTGGCGTTCTTCGGCCAGCGCGACCACCGCCTTGCGCGTACAGCCCGGCAAGATCGCCGGCGAATTATGCCGGGTCACCAGCACGTCATCATGGGTCAGAATGAAAGCCGATGACGAACCACCTTCAGTCACCATGCCATCCTCGATCATCCAGACCTCTCCAGCGCCCGCTTCCGCCGCCGCCTGTTTCGCCAACACCTGCGCCAACAACGCCACACTCTTGATATCCCGTCTCGGCCAGCGAATGTCCGGCACCGTGATTACGCTGACGCCCGCACCTGCGCCCGGCCCGTTCAGGTTCTTTACGGACGTGAACATCACCAGTGTCGGCTTGACTCCTTTCGGAAACGCAAAATCGCGATCCTTGTCGGCCCCTCGCGTCACCTCCAGGTACACCAGACCTTCGACCAGATTGTTTCGCGCGACCAGTTCCTTCTGGATCTCCTGAATTCGCTCAGTCGTCTCCGGCAATGTCAGCGATATCTCGCCGACAGATCGCTGCAGCCGAGCCAGATGAGACGCGTTGTCGATCAGCTTGCCTTCCAGCACGGCAGCGACCTCATAGATGCCGTCGGCGAACAGAAAGCCGCGATCCAATATCGACACCTTGGCGTCGGCGATCGGCAAAAAAGATCCGTTGACGTAAGCGATCCTGTCCAAGCGAATTCTCCTGTGGGGGGCGAAGCAGTTGCGGGGCTTATATACGAAAACTCTTAAGGGATGCTCGAACAATTGGAAACAGAGCGCCGCCTTCCGGGCCTAGTGCGACAATATCTTTGACAAGAATTTCTGGGCCCGGTCGCTGCGCGGACTGCCGAAGAAATCGGTCTTGAGCGCGTCCTCGACGATTTCTCCGTTGTCCATGAAAATGACGCGATGCGCGACCTTGCTGGCAAATCCCATTTCATGGGTCACCACCATCATCGTCATGCCCTCGCGAGCCAGGTCGACCATGACATCAAGTACTTCGCTGATCATTTCAGGATCAAGCGCCGAGGTCGGCTCGTCGAACAGCATCGCAATCGGGTCCATCGCCAGCGCCCGCGCAATCGCCACCCGCTGCTGCTGACCGCCGGACAGTTCGGCCGGATACTTGCGGGCATGACCCTTCAGCCCGACGCGGTCGAGCAGCTTTGACGATTTAGCGAGCGCTTCCTGATGCGATCGTCCCAACGCTTTTTCCTGCGCCAGGCAGAGATTCTCCATGATCCTCAGATGCGGAAACAGTTCAAAGTGCTGAAACACCATCCCGACCCGGGCGCGCAGTTTCGGCAAGTTGGTCTTGGGATCCTTCAATGCGATGCCGTCGACGATGATTTCTCCGTTCTGGAATGGCTCCAGCGCGTTGACGCATTTGATCAGCGTGGACTTTCCCGAGCCGGAAGGTCCGCACACCACCACGACCTCTCCCTTGGCCACGCTGGTCGTGCAATCCTTTAGCGCCTGGAAGCTGCCGTACCATTTGTCGATATGGCTGATCTCGATCATAAAAACTCTCGTTAGTGCACGAAGGCGATGCGGGCCTGCAGGCGCCTCACCCCGAACGATGCAACACAGGAAATGATGAAATACACCGCCGCCGCGAACAGATACATCTCCACCAGCCGACCGTCGCGCTGCGCGACTTTGCTGGCCGCTCCCAGGAAATCCGGGATCGACAGCACGTACACCAGGGAAGTGTCCTGGAACAGCACGATGCTCTGCGTCAGCAGCACCGGCAGCATGTTGCGGAATGCCTGCGGTAACACGACGTAGCGCATCGTCTGGCTGTAAGTCAGGCCGAGCGCTTGCGCCGCGGCAGGCTGTCCCTTCGAGATCGACTGGATTCCGGCACGCATGATTTCAGAGAAATATGCCGCCTCGAACATGATGAAGGTGACGAGCGAAGAGGTAAATGCGCCGACATGAACCGGTCGGGATGCGCCGGTCAGCCACTGCCCGATATACGGCACGAGGAAATAGAACCAGAAGATGACCAGGACCAAAGGCAGCGACCGCATCAGGTCGACATAAAGCCCGGCGATCCACCCGAGCAGCCTGAAGCCTGACAGCCGCATCAACGCGATCAGCGTCCCGAAAATCAGCGCCCCGACGAC
>JAICIT010000265.1 GCA_025960445.1 Bradyrhizobium sp.
CTGCGGCGGATTGCTCGGTACGCGATTGGCGCGGTTGCTTGCCGACCGGCGCGGGGCGCTTAACACGTTGTTTGCTGCTGTCATCGTGGCGGTGGCGCTCTATATGCTGCTACGTAGCTTGAACCTGCTCTGATGAGCGAAGCCGAAGGCCCGGGGAGATGAGAATGATTAAGCCGACCGATGCAGTCCGGCTGCATCAGCGACGCACCCGTCGCGAGGCACTCCGCCTGCTCGGCGCGGGGGCGGCGATGCTTGCAGCCGCGCCTCATGCATCGTTTGCCCAAAGCAGTGAGGAAACGGTTCTGACCGAAGCGCTGGTGCTGCGCGATCCGGACATTCCAGTAGCCGGCAACGCCAACGGCGACATCACGATCGTCGAATATTTCGACTATCAATGTCCGTATTGCCGCAAGGTCGAGCCTGAGCTGGGGCAGGTGGTGCACGATGATGGCAACATCAGGCTGGTGCAGAAGGACTGGCCGATTCTCGGACCGGTATCGGTGACGGCGGCCCGGATCGCGCTGGCCTGTAAATATCAGGAAAAATATCTCCAGGCGCACGAAGCGCTAATGGGTGTCAACTCGAAGCTGACGGAGCCGCGCATTCGCGAGCTGCTGGCTGCAGCTGGCATTGATGTCGATCGCGCCACCCGCGATCTCGCCGCCAACGCCAAGGCAATCGATGCCGTGCTGGCGCGCAACAACGAACAGGCCACCGCGTTCGGCTTCAGAGGCACGCCGTCGTTCATCGTCGGCAAGTTCCGGGTGCCCGGCGTTCTGACCATGGCACAGTTCGAGCAGGCGATTTCTGATGCTCGCAAGGCGGCGAAAAAATAATGTGCAATTGTAGTGATTACTTGGAAGAGAGCCGGATCCAGTCGTCATGGGCACGGCGCTTCAGCGCGTCCCAATCGGCGGCGGCAACATCCCAGTTCACGATGGTGCGCCGAGTCTGCGCGACCTGCCCATTGGCTACGGTGGAGGTCTGCATCGAATCATAGGCATAAACGCCTACTACCAGCAGCAACGCACCCAAGATAATCCCCAGCAACATCTGCATGGCCGCACCTCCTAACCAACAAACGTTGCCCCCGTCTGTTGGTTCCAAGTTGCAGTTCTTGGCGGCACCCGATCAGCGTTCGGCAGATAACCAGCGGAGGATCCGCGCGTTCATCTCGCTCGGATAGCAATGGCTGAGATCATCGAGCTCGTGATAGCTGACATCGGCGCCTGCCGCCGATAATGCATCGCGGGTCTGCCGCGCCACCTGCACCGGAAACATCCAGTCCAGCCGGCCGTGCACGAGAAAGACTGGCAGCCGCTGCAGCCTTTCAGCATCCGCCATCTCGGCCATGAGCGGATGGAACGTGGCGGCAATCGGCGCCAAGTGGGTGAACGGTGAACCGTGCTCGAGCCCCGCCACGTAGCAGAAAGTGCCGCCGTCGCTCATGCCGGTCAGCAGCAGTTTTGTCGGGTCGATGTTATATCGGCCGCGCACGAATTCGAGAATGCGAGCGAGGTTTGGCGTGTCGGCATCATCGCCCAACAAGGCCCAGGTGTTGCCGGTCGCGGTCGGCGAGACCAGCACGGCACCAAAGCTGCGGGCGTCAGCAAGCCAACTCCACAGGAAGGTCCGGCCGGTGCCGCTACCGCCGTGCAGCGCCATCACCAGGGGCCAGGCGCGGTCGGGCGTATAGTATTCAGGCACGTAAACCGAGAAGCCGCCGCGGCTGCCCGGCTCGTTGTGGTCGTGAACGATCCCGGTATTTTCGTGTGGCGGCTGCGTCAGCCGCTTCAGTACTTTGGCGTCCTCGCGCAGGTCGGGATCAACAAAGAAGCTGCTGACCGGCGGCAAGGTTGCGGCGAGCGGATAAAGCGCTTCCTTGGCGCGGGGTACGTGCCGGAGCGCGCGAAACACCGCTATCAGGTCGCCATCCCCGTTTTGCACGGCGCGCAATCCCGCGAACGCCGCCAGCGCCGCATCGCTCGCCGCTTCGAGGGAGGATCTTAGCCCGGCAAATTGCTGGGGCCAGTCGCTCAGTCTGGCGCGCACGGCTTGCAACGATTCGTCTGGCGTGCCGGCGGCCTCCATCACGGCACCGAATTCCGGCGGGTTTAGATGGCGGGCGACGAACGCCAGCGCTTCGAGCGATTGCAGCAGCGGGGGCAGCACGGCCACGATATCATCAAGGACGGCCTCGCTCATCGCCGCTCTCCGTTCGCGCAATCTCTCGTCATTGGAGCGCGAAGGGCGCGAACCAAGATTTGCTAGTGCAACTGTGGGGCCTTCAGCAGCTTGGCGCGGTCCGTTGAGGTCAGCACCACGTCAAAGGTGACGCCGTCATGATAGACGGTCAGCGGGACGTCGATGCCCGCTGGCCCGAGCGCCCACAGTTTTCGATAGAACGCCGTCTGGCTCGAGACCTTCTCGCCTTTCACCGCCAGGATGACGTCGCCGGCCTTGAGTTCGGCACGCGCCGCCGGGCCCTTGGCCGAGATACCGATCACCACGATCCGGTTGTCGATTTCAGTCGAATACATTCCGAGCCAGGGCCTTGCCGGCTTGTTGAGGCGGCCAAACTTTCTGAGATCATCGAGCACCGGCTTGAGCAGATCAATCGGCACGATCATGTTGACGTGCTCGGCCTTGCCGTCCCGTTCGCGCTCTAGCTGAAGCGAGCCGATCCCGATCAGTTCGCCGCGATTGGAGATCAGCCCGGTGCCGCCCCAGTTGGGATGCGCGGGATGGGTGAAAATTGCCTCATCAAGCAGATACTCCCAGTAACCTGCGAACTCCTGCTTTGCGGCGATCTGGCACGCGACGGATCGCGTACGTCCTCCGGCACCGCCCACCACGACGCGATCGCCGATAGCCGCGGCAGCCGACGAGCCAAGCGGCAACGGATCGAGATCGATAGAGCCAAGCGCCTGCACCAGCCCGAACCCGCTCTCGAAATCGAAGCCGAGCGCGTGACCCTCGACCACGCGTCCATCACCGAGATGCAGCCAGACAGCATCGGCTTCCGTGATGAGATAGCCGATGGTCAGCACCAGCCCGTTGTCGATCAGCACGCCGTTACCGGCGCGTTCCGTGCCCAGGGTTTCGGCACTGAACGCATCGGAAGGAATGATCGAATGCAGCCCGACTACTGAGGAAAGCGCGCGCTCCAGATCGAAAGTGTAGTCGCCCGGGCGCGGCTGATAGGCCGGCGGTACTTTCCATTCGGTCAACGAAGGCATGGAGGATCTCCTGACCTGTGGGTGCGCCACCAAGGTCGCACTGAACAGGATTGCGAAACCATTCACGATCATATGGCGCAAATGGCCGGCGCGAAAGTCTCTCGTCCCAGGATTTGTCAAAGCCCTCTGGCGCTACGCGCCTTCATCGACTCGCTGATGAGGGCGTCTCTTTGCGCCGGCGCAAGATCGGATTGCGCGGTCGCCCTAGCTTGCCGCGCGCGACGAGGTACCGGCAGTCCGGCGCGACTCGATGCTGGATTTGCGTCGTGAGCGCCGGCTCTCTCTTTGTGAGAGCCGGCTGTCCTCTTTGGGAGATAAGCGATCACCGGATGCGGATGATCTCGGCTTCACTCGTGCCGGCCGCAACGACATCGCCGACACGCTTGCCGAACATCGCTCGCGCAAGTGGCGATGCGTGGGAGATCGAGCCGTGGGCAGGGTCGGCCTCGTCCTCGCCGACAATCCGGAATGTCTGCTCCCGACCGTCATCCCGGAGGATCGTCACCGAGGTGCCGAACCGAACTTCTGAAGGATCGCGCGGGGCCGCGATCACGCGCGCGCTCGCCCGCCGCGCGGTCCAATACCGGAGGTCCCGGGCTGCGGCCGCCAGCGCGGAGCGATCCGCCGCGGCCTGGGCCTTGGCGTAGGCCTGCCCGGCGGCCTCAACCGCCGCCTCGATCTGCTTCAGGCCCGCCTCTGTGACGTCGTTGGGATGGTCGGAAACTGGACGATCCGCCACGTCCTCCAGGTAGTCTGAATCATGTTCTTTGACGAAGGCTCTGCTCATCGATCCTGGTCCATACCAGCAGCTTACACGTTGAAGTATTCCGAAAAAGGGAACACGCATCTTGCGGTTCCGTTCCGCTCTCCCGAAGGGAATGCGGCCAGTAAAGCAGGCCGGACCAGCACCGGGGGCTGAGCGCTGGGGCGGGGGCGCCGCAGAGCAAACTGAGCAGAAGTACTTCAACTCGGCATTTCACGTCGGCGTGAGCCCACGGGTGCCAAAAGTTAAAAGACTTTCATCAGTGCAACGTTTGTTTCGACGCAACGTTGAAAACTACATCAGCGACTTCGTTGCTTCCGCTTAGCGCCTCGTCAGGAGGACCCCCATGAACGTCAGCGAGTATGTTTGGCACCGATTGTCGGAGTGGGGACTGAGACGAGTCTATGGTTATCCCGGTGACGGAGTTGGCGGTCTGGATGTAGCGCTCGAGAGAGCGAAGAACCGCATGGAATACGTGCAGGTCCGCCATGAGGAGATGGCAGCATTCATGGCCTCGGCGCACGCGAAATTCACCGGCCAGGTCGGGCTTTGCTATGCGACCTCCGGGCCAGGCGCGATCCATCTGCTCAATGGTTTGTACGACGCCAAAATGGACCACGTTCCCGTCGTTGCGGTTGTCGGCCAGCAGGCGCGAACCGGATTGGGCGCCAGCTATCAGCAAGAGGTCGATCTCCAGAATCTCTTTCAAGATGTCACGGAGTATGTCGGTCTCGCCAGCGTTCCCGCACAGGTTCGCCATTTGATCGATCGCGCGGTACGCATCGCGCACAACAAAAAGGGGGTCAGTTGCGTAATACTTCCGAATGATCTCCAGGAACTGGAATACGAAGACCCGCCGGTGGCGCATGGGGCAACCCAC
>JAICIT010000266.1 GCA_025960445.1 Bradyrhizobium sp.
GCAACATGGCTTGATTGGAACCTTCTACTTACATAGGCTTTAGGGAGCGGGCCGCGGTGTTTGAGTATGGCGGCCTCGGCACGGTCCTGCCTGCAAGCCCCCGTGCGCGGGCGGGACCGCGCCTGACCGGCAGCGAGAGCGTCCAATGGCTCGTGATTTGCGTGCAGCGGAGTTGAATAATCTCAAGCTGGCGCTCGCCACATTCGCGCTGCAACTGAATGCCTTCGAAGAGCGCCTCAAAAGGCGATCCTTCGAAACAGAAAACCTGTCACCAACCAGGTCTCGCAGGACAAGCGAACTTCAGTTTGCGAAAAACATCCTTTCGGCAATGAAGGGCGCCGAAGGTGATGGTCAGGTCAAACCGCGCTAAATTCGCGCCTGATCCCGGCTTGGCTTGACAGCTTCTTCTCGGACCTGTGGACGCAATGACTTCCAGCAGGCGCTTGGCCGATCAATCCGGCCCCCCGGCTGCACGAACCCTTGCCTGCCATCCGGTCCGCGCTTCCGGTCGGAGTACATCGACCTCCGCGGAATCATCCGGTCGGAAGCCCTGTTGCCGTTGTCAGACACGCTTGGCGGCAACCCCACGTTCTTGTTGGCGCGGCCGTCCACCCTTTCATCGGCCGGGGCGTTCACCTGGGCGTTTGCCTGGCCTGAGTAAAGCCCGTCCTGCTGACGGCACTGCTGCTGCGCCATGAGAGGGGACCATGCGCAACCGGCGAGCGCTGCCGCCAAGCAGAATTTTTGTAGACCGCCGCATCGTCATGCTCGCCTAAACGGAGATAACCGCGACACGAGAGCGCCCTTCCACGCGCTGCATGCAAAACTGACGAGAATAATCGGACCCACCAGTCCCGGAGCGATCAAAGCGGCCGATCGATCCCGTTCTTCGGCGCCAACTCCTTGTCGATGGCCCAGATGGCGTTCGTAATTGCAATAGCCCGCGTCGGTGCAGTGCCGGATTTGACCTGAGTTTCATCCAAATGGACGGTCCACTTCCAGGGTTCGGGTCCGATCTCCCGGATGACCGTGTATCGTTTCCCGCGATATTCCATTTGGAACCAATATGCGGGAACTAAAAAAGTTCGGAGGATTAGTTTCGCGCTAATGGGGAACTTTCGCCTGATCTTCGCCGGCGCGATGGACCTAAAGATCGGGCTCGATGTCAGGCGCCAAGGTAGCGCGATCGTGGGTGATGAGATTTGCCTCGTCGATCTTCGATTTCATGTCAGCCGCCTTTTCGAGCAGTGCAGCCGCCTTGCCACGATCTGTGGTTGATAGGGCGAGGTTAAGAAGCGTTTTGGCCTGTTGCGTGAGATACTCTCTGCCAATTACCATGACTCATACTCACCTACTGATTTTTTCACCTACTGATTTTCAGACGCGGGCAGGCAAGAGTGCGTTCAGGGCGAAAATGAGGAAGTTGCAACTTCACCTCGCCTCGACGGCCCCAGGGAACTCGACCCACCCGTTGTAAATCGCGCCCGAACGAACGGACTCCAGCAACGATCTCAGGACTGAGTTCGAACTCTGGTCTGCCGGAGCTTTAGGCCGAGTCACGATCCGCAAATGCCGGCCAAATCTCCCGCCGAACAGCGGAATTTGCTCGCAGCCACGCCGTTTCCCGTAGGCGGCCGCTGTGTTGCGATGCGGCCGGGACAAGACGAATCAAGCCGCCGTAAGCGGCGTAGAACACAAAGTCCGGAAGTCAACATGCTCACGAAATTTTGAACTCAAAGTGTAACAGCGAACAGACCGTAAGATTTTCACATGGAATACAGTAGTTAATGGGCGGGCTATGGAAAGACAGATGTAATGGCGGAGTGCCGCCAAGAGCGCGGCGCGTTCCGTTCAATGAAGCGGAGTTCAACTGAGTTCGATTACTAAGACTGATTTAACCAGGGGAGTATCAGTAATGGTTCAGTCAACAGGCGGACGGGTTTTCAACGTTGTAGATCTGGAGCGGGAGATCGAGGCGCAGGTTCGGAACACGGTGTCGTTCCGCGAGCAGCGTCCCAACATTGCCCCCGCAAGAACGCAAACGCCTATTTTGTCCATGCCAGAATACGTCGAACATCGTGACGGAGCATCGGAGATCGGCAGGCTCTCGGCCGAAGCTGTTGTCCGCGAATACGAAGCTGCCGCGAAAGAAATCGAAGCCATGGGCGCGGAATTGATCGAGCGCGTCAAACAATGCGAGGCGATGACTCGCGATGCGCTCGCTGCAACTGATGAAATGAAGGAAACGGCGAAACGCTACCGCGAAGAAGCCAAGCGCATCTTCCTGCAGATTGAGGACTGCTCGCTGATGACAGCGGAGGTCCGCAAGACTTGCACGGCGCTGAAAGCCAAGATTGCTGCTCCGCCGACGGCTCCGGCGTGATCTATGATGCCTTCCCGTACCTCTTGGCGGCATCGCCATTTGCGATTGCTCTTATAGTATGGCTGGTCTGAGCTGAGACACTCAGGGCTTCCATTCGCGCTCACGGCTAGCTGATATAGCGATTACCGCACGGCCATCCGCGGCTGATGCGCGAGGTCCTCGGGACAAAGTGTTGCACGATCCGGTGCACTGCGCCGGTACGAGCGTCGCCGCGGCTGAAGCACGGCAAGCGCGCAAGGCTTAGGACGGCGGTTTGCCGATGTTGAGCAATTGCGACACCGCCGTGAGAAGCTGGGCCGGGGCGAACGGCTTCTGCAGCATGATGCTGTTGGGAACGCCCTTCGAGGGCCAGTCTGCTACGTTCGCTCCGCTGATATAGATGATCGGAAAATCCGGATCGATTTCGCGGGCATGCTGAGCAACAGCCCAGCCATCCATCCTGCCGCGCAAGCTGATGTCCGTCACCAGGGCCTGGTATTTACCCTTATGGCCCCGCAACAACGTAACTGCCTCTTCGCCGGAAGGAGTGATAGCGGGAGAAAACCCGCCATCAGTTAAAGTGTCTTCGATAACACCTTGAATTCCATCCTCGTCTTCAATGACGAGAACGGTGGGTGCGTCCTGGTTCAATGCCATCACTCCCTGCCCAGACTAGCGGGCATAAGTTACAAACTGAACGTTGGTTCCTCTGAAAGGATTGGGTTTTTGGGAGCCGTGTCCGCTAAGCGACACAATTCAACCGTCACCCGCCAGAATTCATCTCGAGCCGATGGAACTGAAAATACCTTCTGATGTTTATCGCCGGTAATTTCATCCGGGTGACAGAGGGCGGACATGGACCAGTTTACAGTCGCGGCTTGGGCCAGCATCTTCATTTCGGGATTTGTCTTGGGGTACGGCTTGCGCGCCTCGATTTCCATTGCTCGCAAGCGCACCCGCCGCCTTCGGTATTAAACGCCGGGCCTGATCTAACCCAAAGACACAGGTCGTGCTCGCTCTTGAAATAGCGCCGCTTGCGCCCAAACGAAACGGTTCGAGACGCCGTTCCGAATAAGACCCAAGTGTCAGAATGTGATCCGATCAGGTAGCATGCCCGGATGCTTCAACGACTCATCGTACTTGCGGCCTGGGTGTCCATTGCCGCACTCGCCTTCCTCACGCTGACACACGTCGGCTTCGTCTATTCTATCTACTTTAGGCTCGCGCCGTATCTGCACGCGAAAATGACGACCTATGCGCATTTCGAACACGTGATCGCTTTCGCTTTATTCGGAGCCTTATTTTATTTCGCCTACCCGAAACGCATCATTTTCGTTTTCGCCGTCATCGTCATCACTGCTGTCACGCTGGAATATTTGCAGACGTTGACCCCCGATCGCCATGGCACAGTTATTGACGCCTGCGAGAAGATCGCTGGAGGCGCACTCGGAATCCTGGCCGCCCGCGCCCTGCTCAGGTGGCGCGTGCGGCTGCAGAATTAAATTCCCGAAGCGCTGAGTCCAACCCGGCTAACACCTAATTCTGGGACGAAGCTGCCGGATCGTATTAGCATTCGGCGAGCGACGCTGCTTGCTCGCCCTGAATGCGTCCGCTCCAGGGTTTTCAGGAACTACTTACGAAAATCCGGATTGTGGAGCTCAGGCGGTCTCCGGGCTGCCGGCCAGTCCAATTCCTTGCCCCATAAAAAACTCCATCAGATGCCAGCCAGTGAGGCGCGACGAGTGAAGAGTTTGGTCCGATGAGCCGTATGGTTGGTTGGTGGAGGATGGCCGGCGCTCTCAACGGTCCAAGCTTGGTGACGGTTCTGACGGCCTTTTTTGTAACTCTCGCACATGCAGAGGACGCCGGAGAAGCTGTGCGTACCTCCGCCCAGTTCGGAAAATCCAAATCGTTGGGTACCTACGACACAATCTGCCGGACCATGGTCAGATCGGCTTCGGACAACAGCCTGCCGCTCGAATTCTTCACGCGGGTGATCTGGCAGGAGAGCAGGTTCAATGTAAGGGCGCGCAGCTCAGCGGGCGCACAAGGGATCGCTCAGTTCATGCCGCAAACCGCATCATCGCGTGGACTCCTGGATCCTTTCGATCCCTTGGAGTCGCTGCGGCAGTCAGCCAGCTACCTCCGCGAATTGAAAAACAAGTTTGGAAGTCTCGGGCTTGCCGCCGCTGCTTACAACGCGGGTCCCGGCCGGGTTGCACAGTGGCTTTCCGGCAAGATCCACTTGCCCGCGGAAACCATGGCTTATGTCCGGCTTGTTACCGGACGATCGATTGCCGAGTGGACTTCCAGGCAACCGACCCCGTTGGAAAGCTCAGAGATCCCCAAAGGAGTGCCGTGCAACGCCCTTGCGAGCCTCGAACCGGATAAGAATGTCGATAAAGCGTCATCGCAAATCGAGAGGGGTGGTCGCAAACTGGCAGCTTGGGCGCCTTGGGGAGTTCAGCTGATTGGCGATTGGACACAAGACCAGGTCCTGGCTCGATACGAAAAC
>JAICIT010000267.1 GCA_025960445.1 Bradyrhizobium sp.
AGTCGGCCGATCACATGGCCTTCTACGATCACTTCGCCGGTCTTGCCGATTTCCGTATTCAACATCGTGTTTTCCCGCAGGCGGCGCATCAATACACTGGTCCGACGGTCAACGAAACGCTCCGTGAGACGTTCATGCAGCGCATCGGACAATTTATTTTCGACCTCGCGCGTAATCCCCTGCCAATGTTCGGGATCGGCGAGCCAATCCGGGCGGTTGGCCACGAAGGTCCAGGTGCGGATTTGCGCGATCCGGCCCGATAGCGTGTCGATATCGCCGTCAACGCGATCGGCCTGATCGACCTGGGCGGCGAACCATGCGTCGGGTAGCGAGCCTTTCTTCATCAGGAAATCGAACACCGTCGTCACCAGCTCGGCATGCGCCGCCGGCGCGATCTTGCGGTAATCCGGAATCTGGCAGGTGTCCCACAGCCGCTCCACCGCGGCCGCGCCATGCGCCATTTCGCGCACCTCGGCGTCGCGCGCAGCGTGGTCGAGCACACGCAGGTCTTCGGCGATCGGCGCGCGGGTCAGCGCGTCATGACCGGGCGCGAGCGCCAGCGCCACCTGCAACGCGCCGAGCGAGGAAAAATCCAGCTTCGAGTTGCGCCACTGCAGCACCTTGACACTCTCGAACGTATGGTTCTGCAGCGCGTTCACCAATTCCGGCTCGAACGGCGCGCATCGCCCGGTGGTGCCGAACGTACCGTCCCGCGTAGCGCGTCCGGCGCGGCCGGCGATCTGCGCGAATTCGGCCGGATTAAGCCTGCGAAACTGATAGCCGTCATATTTGCGATCGGAGGCAAACGCGACGTGATCGACGTCGAGATTGAGCCCCATGCCGACCGCGTCGGTCGCGACCAGGTAATCGACGTCGCCATTCTGGAACATCGCCACTTGCGCGTTGCGGGTGCGCGGCGACAGCGAGCCCAGCACGACCGCGGCGCCGCCATGTTGTCTGCGGATCAGTTCGGCGATCGCGTAAACCTCGTCGGCGGAAAACGCCACTATCGCGGTGCGCCGCGGCTGGCGGGTGATCTTGCGATCGCCGGCGAACTCAAGCTGCGACAGTCGCGGCCGGGTCACGATCGAGGCGCCCGGCAACAGCCGCTCGATGATCGGCCGCATGGTGGCCGCACCCAGCAACAGCGTCTCGTCGCGACCGCGCCGGTTCAGGATGCGATCGGTGAAGACATGCCCGCGTTCCAGATCCGCCGCGATCTGAATTTCGTCAACGGCGAGAAACGACACGTCGAGATCGCGCGGCATCGCCTCCACGGTGGAGACCCAGAACCGCGCCTTTGGCGGCTTGATCTTTTCTTCACCGGTGATCAGCGCGACTGAATCCTCACCCGCGCGCGCGGCGATCTTGTTATAGACTTCGCGCGCCAGCAGCCGCAGCGGCAGACCGATCACGCCGGAGGAATGCGCGAGCATCCGCTCGATCGCGAGATGGGTCTTGCCGGTGTTGGTGGGGCCGAGCACCGCGGTGACACCGGCGCCGGGAGCCCGTCCATTGCTGGACGGTGAGGACGTAAAGGCCATGATCTCTAAGATAGTTTCTGCGTCGCTGGCGTTGGCGCGTATGCCGCAAAGGATGTAGCGGTTTTCCGATCGAAAGTACGCGCGAGTTAGTCGGTCTTCGTTAGAAGTGTTTCACAATGCGACGGTTCAAGGGTCGCGGCTTAAGCTCTGGAACGAGTCCGGAACGAATCGCGCCCGAATCGCTGACTCCCGTGGTCTCCGGCTTCGTTCACCGCAACATCTCGCGTTCACGATCGATCCCTGGCACTAGATCAAGTTTGAGCGCGATCGACAAGGCGCGGTTTGGCAGCAAAATGCTTAAGCCTTTCGGGCTGGCCGAGTCGAATCAGAATCAGCAAAGAGTCAAGCTGATTCCAATGTTCAAGCCAGCGGCAGCCATCATTGCTATGCGTGCCACTAATTCGTCTTCGCCACGCGCGGGGGCGAGGCAGTAGAGATGAACTGGGTCGCCTCCAGCATCGCCAGCCCGAGCGGCGTCGGGATCTTCATCCAGAACGGCACCAGGATGCGGGTTCCCGCGATCGGCGCGAACGCGATCTCGATGTTGCGCTGGGCGGCGAGGTACTTGATGACCGGCCGATCCGGGATGTAGCCGGCGATCGGCGTGAAATAGAGCGCGCAGACCACAACCGGGCCGCGATAGCCCTTCTCGGACTTGACGTTATCCATCCGCTTGAAATCGAGCTTGAGATCGTAGCGCATTCGGCCGTCGAACACCGCGGCACCGGTGCGGCAGGCATCCGGCGTGAGCGGATCACCCGCGCCGGCTACGCGCAACATCGCGCCTGTCATGGGATCGTACACGCCACGACGATGCGCGTCGGTGACGGGAATGCGGTCGGGATCGACCGGCGGCTGCGGCTCGATGCCGTATTCTTTCACGTTGCCATTCGCCAGCACGATGTGGATGGATTCGATCTTCTTCGAGGTCGTGGTGGACGCGACATAGTTGGTCGCGATCAACGCGCCGCCGACCACGCGGCCCTGTGCGGCGCCGGTGCCGGAGCCACTGGCGAAGGCTTTCAGAAGTCCCGCAGTGCCGCCGGAAACCGAGGCGGAAAACTGATCGTCTGCGATATCGACGACCCAGGCGCCCTTGCCGACCGGAATGCCCGCCAGTGTCGCCTCATATTGCGCGTCCAACCTGCCTTGCGCGAAGGTCGGATGCGGCAAAACCAGCAGCGACGCCAAAGCGGCCAGAACAAGCGGCAACCGTGACGCAGGGACGAGCCGGGTCGAAATCGTGCGGGTCGTGCTCACCTTAGAGGGCGGTCCTGCGTTAAGCGCGTGTGAAGCATCATTTAAGCAAAAATGGCGGCGAAACAACGCGTGTTCCGAAATACTGCTCGGCCGGCCTGAACCGGCGTATTGCAAATTCGCGTGCTCAAGCGCGCGGGAACCCACCGATCAACGAACAAACGATCATGTCGGCGGCGAATACGCCGTTTATAAGATGCGCCATAGCGCTGGCGCGTGAGCGGCGGCCAGATGGACCGGGAATGCCGATCATTTCGGCGTTTCCGGCCCCTCCGATAGGGGCGAAATCCCCCTGAAACTTGACGCCTCCCGCATCAGCCCCTATACGTCCGGCGCTCCCGGATGCACCTGATTTTGAACCCCGGTTTCGCCCCTTGAAGTGGGCCGAAAAGGCCGGGAATGGCAGAGGATTTGTTAGAGATGTCGCGGCGCTGCGAACTGACGGCCAAGGGCCCGCTGGTCGGCCACAAGGTCAGCCACTCCAATATCAAGACCAAGCGCCGGTTCCTGCCGAACCTGTGCAACGTCACCTTCATTTCTGACGCGCTCGGCCGCAATGTGCGCCTGCGCGTTTCCACCAACGCCATCAAGAGCGTCGACCACAATGGCGGCCTCGATGCGTTCCTGCTCAAGGCCAAGGCGGATGTGCTGTCGCCTCGCGCGCTCGACTTGAAGCGCGCGATCGAGAAAAAGACCGCGGCGGCCGCGCCGGAGAAAAAGGCGAGCTGAGGTTCGCGGTTAGGCTTGAGTTGCTGGTTGAGAGTTTTGCGGCCGGGTCGAAAGACCCGGCTGTGTTGCTGTGTTGTTAAGTCATGCGCCATTGAAGGTACGTGACGCCAGATCGTCCACGGCGCTGAGAACATCGTGCTTCACCACAACACACAACACCACCGATCCTCATCCTGAGGAGCATCGCGAAGCGGTGCGTCTCGAAGGACCGAGGCCACCATGCGCGCGGGCCATCGGACGTTGCCCCCACAACAAAAAAAAGCCCGCCGCGAGGCCGGGCTTTTCTTCGCGCGAAGCGAGCGCGATCAGAACTTGTAACTGAGCGCCACTCGGGCCTGATTGATTTTGGTGTCGTTCCAACCGTAGCCCGACGGGAAAGCTGGCTTTGAGGAGGCCGTCGCGACGATGCTTTTTGCAGTATTCAAACGATAGAAAGGGTACTCGCCCCGCAGGAGCCAGTTCCCGGTGATCGCGCACTCAAGGCCGCCGCCAACCACGTACCCGGCCGACACCCCGGAGAAAGCGGCGGTCGTTCTGTAGTCCTCGTCATTGAAATTATTTGCCGCGTAATCAACCTTGCCCCAAGCGACGCCGCCCGTCCCGTACGCCAGCAGGTTCGGCATCATCAGATATCCGAAGCGCGCGCGGGCCGAAGCGAACCATTCGAGGCTCGTGCTCATCGTTGTAGACGCGCCAGGTTCCGGCGTGGCGGTCCCAAAGTCTGTCCAGGTCTTGGTGAAAGAACTCTTTGCCTTGGTCCACGACCAATCAGCCTCGATCCCGCCGACCCAGTTCGGAGCAAACTGCCAGTTGTATCCAGCTTGCAAACCGCCCGCGAAACTGGAGTGGCCAGTATCACCGTTGATCGTATTAACCCCGAACTGCGCCGCAGACGGCAGCGGCGTCCAAGTGGCATCGCTCTTCGTCCATAAACCGCCGACGTTGCCGCCGATATAGAAGCCCTGCCAGGTGCTGACCGGAGCAGCCATCATCGGAGCCTTGGTGTAGGCGCGCGGGCCGAGATCGGCGGCGAGCGCCGAAGCCGAGCCGAGCGCGGCGAGAACGGTTGCAAGAACGATCTTTTTCATGGTGCCCCAAATTCCGATTTCGGCAACTTCTCTTGCCTGTGTCTGGAATACCGGAGGCGCGCCTGCACTCGCGCCCTCCGAACGAAGGAGCTTGATGCGGTTTCCTGGTTCGAAATGCATTCGGCCGTCAAGTGTGGCGCGTTCGACACAGATTTAAGTCTCCAACACACAACGCCGCGACCCTCATCCTGGGGAGCATCGGGAAGCGATGCGTCTCGAAGGATCGAGGCCCCA
>JAICIT010000268.1 GCA_025960445.1 Bradyrhizobium sp.
CGAAATGCTGTGGCCATTGCGACCGGGTCGGCCGCCTTGGCGATCGCGGTGTTCAGTAGTACGGCGTCGTAACCAAGCTCGAGCGCTTCCGCCGCATGGCTGGGCGCGCCCAGACCGGCATCGACCACCAGCGTGATCCCGGACAGGCGGTCGCGCAGCAATTTCAGCGCGTCGCGGTTGATGATGCCCTTGGCGCTGCCGATCGGCGCGGCCCACGGCATCACGACCTGGCAGCCAGCGTCAACCAGCCGCATCGCGACGCTGAGATCTTCCGTGCAGTACGGAAATACTTCGAAGCCGTCCTTGATCAGCGTTGCGGCGGCCTCGACCAGGCCGACCACGTCAGGCTGCAGCGTGTCATTGTCGGCGATCACTTCGAGCTTGATCCATGATGTTCCGAACAGTTCGCGCGCGAGCTTCGCTGTGGTGACGGCTTCGCGCACGCTGCGGCACCCGGCAGTGTTTGGCAGCACTGTGACCTCAAGCTCGCGGATCAGGGACCAGAACGCATCGCCGGTCTTGCCGCCGGCGGCTTCTCGTCGCAGCGATACCGTCACGATCTCGGCGCCGGATGCGCGAATCGCCGACTGCATGATCGCTGGCGACGGATACAGCGCACTGCCGATCAGGAGGCGAGAGTTGAATTCGCGGCCGTAGAATTTCAGCATCGCGTTCTCCGCACGCCGGGCAAAAACGTGTGATGTTGATCCGCGCGCATCCGCTATCCTCCCTGCCGCGGTGTGATGATCTCGATCTCATCACCGTTTTTGAGCGGCGTCTGCGCCCACGCGCTGCGGGGCAGCACGTCATAGTTCAGCGCGATCGCAAAATGCGTGCCCTCATATTCGAGTTCGCCGAGCAGCGCGTCGACACTCACGGACGAAATCTCCCGCTGCTCGCCGTTGACGATCACGCGCATTGCATCACCTCGTTGTCGATGCGGCCATGCTGGACATAGGCCAGCGTCAATTCCGCCAGCGCCGGCGCCAACAGGAAGCCGTGGCGATAAAGTCCGTTCACCGCGAAACGGTTCTCGTCGATCGCAATGCGTGGAAGGTTGTCCGGGAAAGCCGGACGCAGGCCGGAGCCGAATTCGACGATGCGCGCCTCGGCGAACGCCGGATGGACAGCGTAGGCGGCCCCCAGCAGTTCCAGCGCCGAGCGCACGCTGACGCCGGTGTCCTCGGCCTCGATCGAGGTGGCGCCCAGCATAAACAGGTTGTCCTCGCGAGGGATCACATAAAGCGGCCAGCGCGGATGGATCAGGCGGACCGGGCGCGCGAGCTGGACCTCGCTGGTTTCGATCAGGATCAATTCGCCCTTGACGCCGCGCAGCTCTGGCTGTTCGTCGCGCGCGCAGAGGCCCCGACAGTCGATCACGATGCCCTCAATTCCATCGCGATCGGACGCGCGAAGTTCACTGTTGAACTTGATGGTGCCGCCTGCCGCCACAATGCGCTCGTGCAGCTTTGGCAGCACGCGGCGCGGCTCGACATGGCCTTCGCCGGCAAAGAACAGCGCGTCACGGAAGCGGCCCTCGAGTGAGGGCTCGAGTTCGGCGAGCGCGGAGGCGTCGAGGCGTTGATGTCCGGAGGTGAGGCGAGCGAAGCGTTCGAAATCGGTGCGGTCGCGGCTGTGCGCCACCACCAGCGAGCCGTTGAAGGGGGTATCCGGCAATTCCTGGCGCCATAGATCAAGCGCGCGCAGGCCGAGCCGGCTGATGACAGGTTCCGATGCCTCGGCCTCGCAATAGGGCGCTAGCATGCCGCCGGCCCAATGGCTGGTGGAAAGCATCATCGCCTGGTCGCTGCGCTCATGGAGCGTGACGCAGTGACCGGCCTGAGCGAACAGCAGCGCCTGCCATGCGCCGGCAATGCCTGCGCCGATGACGGAAACGGGGGAATCCCCCCGCGGTAACTTAGAACCTTGGTACATCCCTGTCCCTTCGCCGGCATGACCCGGATCAGGTTCAAAGGGTCACCGCGGTCTCAGACACGAACAACGTCTGGGCTTGCGGTATCTCAGCTCCTCGTCGGAGCTCCCCTCGGAACGAGGCTAATGTAGGCCGATGCAGCGAGGTGTCAACGCGCCTTTGCCCGGCCTTGGCCGCCTAGCGCCATGGAACCTGCTGCGCGCGGGCATTGGCCGGAGACATGGACGACGGAGACAAAGCCACTGCCGGCCCGAACATTCCGGAGGTCTCCACTGGCTGGAATGCCGCGCGCTGAAGCCGCTGGCGCTTTGCGGCGTAATAGTATCCGCTGGCATAATAGTGCACCGCACGATTGTGGTCTCCGTGCGCAAGGCGATATGCCCCGGCAAGATATTTCACGCCATAGGTCAGGTTGGTATTGGGATCGCGCAGCCCTTCGGCGGTTCCCGTATAACCAAGCCCGCGCGCGGTCGCGAGCTTGATCTGCATCAATCCGATGGTGCCGCCCCGGCCGATCAATCGCGGCTGGTAACGGCTCTCGCGCACGATAACGCGATGCACCAGTGCGACCGGCACGCCATTGGCGCCGGCATGGGTCGTGACCATCGCGTCATACGCGGCGCGCTGCGCCAGCGCTGTTTGCGAAAAGAGCGCTGCGGTCGCGGCTGTAAAAACAAGAAATAACAATCGTTTCATTGGACATGACCTCAAGAAGAGGAGGGGAATGCGGCGCCTAACCTTTGAGGCACCACAATGTTGCATTTACCCCGCATTGATGTGGCAAAAACAGGCCATTCGCTGGGGTGTTTGTCAATGCCGGCAGCGGTCTTGACGCGCCCCAAAATCTGTTTCTTGCAGCAGTCGCGCAGCATCGCTGAAGCACGCGAGCAGGCTGCTCGATCACATCCAGGGTTGCAGAAAATTCTATGCCGGTGACATCGGGCGCACCACCGATTGCGATGCATACGTCAGCGCCACTGATTGATCCCGCTGCGAACTGAATCTAAATTTTTTCAAACGCGCGCGGCTTGCCGCTCAAAAGACGCAATGGGCTTACAACAATCCGCACCCGGCAGGACGCGCCTTGCGACAGCAATCCTGCCCCTTCCCGCGTTAACGAAGAAGATCAAAAGGGACAACGTGCCATGGCCAAATTAAAGTTCGACAATTTGCCCCAAGGAAATCCCTGCGCGCAATGCGGCAAACCGATCTCTACGCCCGAGTGGATCGAAAGCGGTCCGCGACGCGTCTCATATCTGTGGCACTGCTGGGCTTGCGACTATCAGTTCGAAGCCGTCGCGTTCTTTGAGCAGGATGTCGAGTCCGAGGCGCTCGCCGCTTAGGGAAATTTCGCGCTCTTTATTTTCGAAATCCGGTCCAACCTCGACGCTGAGAAACACTCGCCTCGAGGTTTTCGGGCGTGTCGCTTGTGGCCGTTAACCACACTCAGGCCGCATCGACCGATCAGCGGGTGCCATAATCCAGAATAGTGTCACCACGTAACTTATGTTGCGCCGCGCCATCCCGGAAATTGTTCCAGCTATGTGGAACGGCGGGCGTGTTGGTGGGTTTTCTCCCGCATCAGTTTCGCAATAAGGGAGAAAAGCACATGTTAGCGAAATACGTGACGGCCGGTGTGGCCGCTTCGGCATTGCTTGCAACGGTTGCATTTGCGCAAACCCAGACACCGTCCGCGACTACCAATAATACAAGCACTCCAGCCGCGACATCGACCTCCAACGCGTCATATCAGGGTGACTGGCGCACTTCGAAGATCGTCGGGCTGAACGTTTACAACAATAACAATGAGAGCATTGGCTCGATCAATGACCTGTTGACCGACAAGAGCGGGAACATCAAGGCAGTGGTAATCGGCGTCGGCGGGTTCCTGGGCGTAGGCGAGCATCTGGTCGCCGTCGCTTTCGATCAGGTCAAATTCGTAACCGAGCCGGTCGCCTCCACCACGTCCTCGAGCACCTCAAGCACGACCACCGGTGCGTCCAACAGCAAGATGGCGCCCACTTCCTCGGCTCCGGCGAAAGCCAATCCGTGGTACCCCGACCATGCGGTGTTCAACGCCACCAAGGATCAGTTGAAATCAATGCCTGAGTTCAAGTATTCGACCTGAGGCAGAACACGACGTAAATCGAAATGAAAAGAGCGCGTCCGGCTGTGGTCGGGCGCGCTCTCTTTTTTGGCGCTCTTCGATGCGAATTTAGTTGGTCTTGACCAGCGGACACCCGCCTTTGTCAATCGGACGGAAAGCTTCGTCGCCGGGCACGGTTGCTAACAGGTTGTAGAGATCCCACTCGCCTTTGGACTCCGAGGGCTTCTTCACTTCGAACAGATACATATCGTGGACCATGCGGCCGTCGGCGCGGATTTTGCCGCCTTTGGCGAAGAAGTCGTTGATCGGGGTGGCGCGCATCTTCTCCATCACCTTCGGGGCTTCATCCGATCCGACCGCCTCGATGGCTTTGAGATAATGCATGGTCGCCGAATACAATCCGGCCTGGATCATGGTAGGCATGTGGCCGACCTTGTCCATGAAGCGCTTTGAAAAGGCGCGGGTCTCGTCGTTCATGTCCCAATAAAAAGCGTCGGTCACGATCAGCCCCTGGGTTGCCTTGGCGCCGAGCGCGTGCGCATCGGTGATCTCCAGCAGCAGCGCGATCATCTTCTGGCCGCCCTGGGTGATGCCGAATTCCGCCGCCTGTTTGAGCGCGTTGGTGGTGTCGCCGCCGGCATCGGCGAGCGCTATCACCTTGGCTTTGGAGGCCTGGGCCTGCAGCAGGAAGGACGAGAAATCGGACGAGTTCAGGGGATGGCGGACGTCGCCCAGCACCTTGCCGCCGCTTTCCTTCACGACATTCGCAGCGTCGCGTTCGAGCGCCATGCCAAACGC
>JAICIT010000269.1 GCA_025960445.1 Bradyrhizobium sp.
AGCGCCAGGTGCTCTTGCGTGCCCATCACCGTTTCAAGATCCTCAAAGGTGTACGCCACGTCCTTGTGGGTAAGGATCAAACGAACGATATTGACGTAGGTGCTCCTCGGGAAGCCGTAGACGATCGGGTCGGACATTGATCCTCGCTTTCGGGTGATTGCAATCTGGGCACAGGCATCTCATCGCCAGAACGGCTTGTTGGCTTCTTCCAGCGCCTGCTCGCGGGTCAGGCCGAGGTCATTGAGCAAGTGCGGGTCCTCGGCAAGATCGCGGAGCTCTCGCCGCTCTCGCCGCCGCGCCCACAAGGCTAACCATCTTCGCAATTGAAGCGCGGGAGCCGCTCCCCAGTTTTTCTGATGAACTCGCAAACTCCAGTGGGCCGGCTGCATGATGAAGGTTGGCATCGACAATCTCCAAAACTCATGAAATGCTGCTCACGAGCTTTTCCATAGTGCCGTTGCCGAGCTTCCGGCAAACCATGCTTTCTCCGGCCTGCCATAGTTTTACTTATGAACTGGTGCAATGCGCCCACGCCTGCCGCCATTGAATAATCTGAAAGCTTTCGAGGCTGCGGCGCGGCACGAGAGTTTTACGCGCGCGGCGGAAGAGCTCTGTGTCACGCAGGGCGCGGTGAGCCAGCAGGTGAAGGCGCTCGAAGAAGGACTTGCACTCAAGCTGTTCAACCGCGAGCGCCAGCGCCTGGTCATCACTGAAGCTGGTCGCGACTACCTGACGGTCGTGCGCGATGCCCTGGACCGAATTGCCGTCGGGACCGAGCGGCTTCTGCAGCGCCAGAACGCAGGTGTATTAACCGTCAGCACGTCGCCCGACTTCGCGGCGAAGTGGCTCGTGCACCGGCTGGGTCATTTTGCCGAGGCGAATTCCGGCATCGACCTTCGCGTCTCGGCGACACTGCATCACGTCGATTTCGCGCGCGAGGAGGTCGATCTGGCAGTGCGGCACGGTGACGGCAACTGGTCGGGACTCGATACCATCCAGTTGAGCTCGGAAAAGCTATTTGCGGTCTGCAGCCCAAAGCTCCTGGCGGGTCGCAGACGCCTTGGCAAACCCTCCGACATCCTGAAGTTTCCGCTGATCCATCTGGATAGCCGAGCGGATTGGACAAAATGGCTGCGGGCGGTAGATGTCCAAGACGCCGGCGCCGCGCACGGCCCGGTTCTCAATCGGGCCAGTATGGTGATCGACGCCGCCATCAACGGGCAAGGTGTCGCGTTAGCGCGGACAACGCTAGCCGCCTGGGACCTCATCAACGGCCGACTGGTGCGGCCGTTTCCGGATACGCTTCCGCTGTCGAAGACGTACTGGATCGTCTGTCCAAAGGCGACGTCGAACGTGCCCAAGATCGTCACCTTCCGGAATTGGTTGTTGGCGGAGGCGGCTGAAGATGCACGGCGGCTTAAATCGATGCGTCGGTCCTAGGAGCGCGCGAGCACCATCAGTTCTGGATTGCCGCGATCACTTCCTTGACCAATCGTCCGAGACCTCGGATATCGCCGGTCGGATCTACGGAATCGCCGAGCCGCACGATCACCAGATGCTGCGACGGAATGATCACGATGCGCTGGCCGAGATCGCCGGACGCAAAGAACGCATCTCGCGGAATTCCCATCCTGACGCGCGCCTTGGCATGTTCGTGCTCGCTCCGATTGGTCCAGAAGCCGGCGCCGTAGTCGGTGTCCAACGTCGCGGCGGCGGAAAAGCCTACCCAATCCGCGTGCAGCAGTCGCTTTCCCCCAACCACGCCATCATTCAGAAACAACAATCCGAACCGCGCCCAGTCCCTGGCGCTCGCCTGCATGTAGCTCGAACCCTGCAGCGTGCCGGCGCCATCGAATTCGAGCGTAACGTTGTGCATTCCGAGCGGGTTGAACAATTCGCGCCAGGCGAAGGCAAGAGTCTGCTCGGGCCCGCCGACCGCGTCGCGGATGATCCGCGCCAACAATTCAGTGGTCGGGCTCGAATACGCCCAGCGTTTGCCCGGCGGGGCGACCATGGCGGCCTTGACCGCCAATGCGGCCATGTCGTCGTGGAGGTACACCATCTGACTGGAAGGGTCGAACCCGGAATTGGTTTCGTCGAGATCGAGTCCGCTCGTCATTCGCAACAGATGCTCGACCTCGATCTCGCGGCGCGGATCGTTAGCGGCGCGCCATTCCGGTATCGGCGCCGGCATCGACGGCGTGACGAGTCCCTGTTGAGTCAGGATTCCGATCAATGCATTGACTACCGATTTGGTCATGGAGAACCCGAGCAGCGGGGTGTCGACGCCAATCCCGGCGGCGTAACGTTCGGCGATCACCTTGTCCTGATGCACCACGACGACGGCCTTGGTTCGTCGGAATGGCGGCGCGGCCGGCTCCTCGAAAGCATGATCGAGCGCGATCTTCAGTAGAGGATCGGTCGGTTCGACCACGGCATTGCCCGCGATGTCCGGCAACAGCGGCGGAGCTTTCGGCGTCCTTAACGCGGCGATGTCGCTTCTCAGGACGTACGGCTGCCTGGAGCCATGCACGAGGACACAGCCGAGCCCTTCGTGGAAGATCGCGTGGCTGCCAAACAGCCCTGCCAGCGAAGCATCGACCGTCTGAGCGGTGCGATTGACGCGATAGTTTAAGCCCCAGCTCAACAATCGAATGCCGGCACGATCGATCGTCTCGGCAAAAACCGTGTTGGGATCGAGACCGGACACAAAGGATTTCGAGCAGATGTTGTGGGCGACAAGGCCGGTCGCTACACGGACGGCGCGATCAGGGCGGTAGACGATCGCCAACGTCAGCGGCACCGCGACCATCAGCGCACCTGCGATCAGCTTTCGCGAATTCACCCCTGTGTCTCTCCGGTCTCGTCCCACGTTTCTGCTACTTCGACTTCTGCACCTCACCCACTGACGGCAGCGCCATCACGCTGACCCCCGGCGGTGGTACGTCGTGATCGGGGACAAAGAAGTCGGACATCAGGGGTACCGAGCGATCCACCCGGTACGAGTCGAAGTCGCGCACGCCGCTGTCATAGAGCACCTTGTCATCGATGCAAAAATTCCCGGTGAATTGGCGAGAGGGCCTTGTGAAGATCACATGGGCGGCGTCGCCCATGATCTCTGGCTTGCGGCTGGCGCGCATCATGGCGTCTCCGCCGAGGAGATTGCTGACCGCAGCGGTGGCAATCGTGGTGCGCGGCCAGAGCGCGTTGACCGCAATACCCGCGCTCTCCAGTTCGGCCGACAGACCGAGCACGCACATGCTCATGCCGAACTTCGCCATCGTATAGGCCGTGGAATGCTGGAACCACTTCGCCTGCATATCGAGCGGCGGCGACAACATCAGAATGTGCGGGTTATCCGATTTCCTCAGATGCGGGATGCAATATTTGGAGACCATGAAGGTGCCGCGCGTGTTGATGCTCATCATCAGGTCGAACCGCTTCATGTCTGTCATCTGCGAATTGGTCAGGCTGATCGCGCTCGCATTGTTGACGCAGATGTCGATGCCGCCGAATTCAGCGACGGCTTGATCGATCGCCGCGATCACCTGGGCCTCTTCCCGGATATCGCAGATGATCGGCAGCGCCTTGCCGCCGGCGGCGCGGACCTCATCGGCGGCGGTGTAGATCGTACCCTTTAGTCTCGGATGCGGCTCCGCAGTTTTCGCGGCAATCACGACATTGGCGCCGTCGCGCGCCGCCCGCAACGCGATCGCAAGCCCAATGCCACGGCTCCCGCCGGATACGAACAGCGTCTTGCCTTTCAGCGATGTCATCTTGCATCCCTATGCTTGTATTCTGACGATTGTACCCACAATCCTATTCTCCAACCGCGGCCGCGCCACGGGTGCGCGGATCGGGCGCGCCAAGCAATTCGTTGTCAGTGACAGCAATCGAATTTGCCGACGTTTGCCCCATCGGTTGTACCAGGCGATGGCCTTTGGCGCGTAACCCCGCCAAAGTTTCTTCGGTGAACCCGGCCTCCAGCCGCACTTCATCCGGCAACCATTGATGATGCAGGCGCGGCGCGCCGACCGCGGCGGCGACATCCATCCCATAGTCAAGCACATTGACGATCACTTGCAGGACGGTGGAGATGATGCGGCTGCCGCCCGGCGATCCCGTCACCAGAATCGGCTTGCCGTCCTTCAGAACAATAGTCGGCGACATCGACGACAAGGGCCGTTTGCCGGGGCCGGGCAGGTTTGCCTCGAACCCGACCAGGCCATAGGCATTCGACGCGCCCGGCGCGGCGGTAAAGTCGTCAAGTTCGTTGTTGAGCAGCACGCCGGTGCCTTCCGCAACCAGGCCGACGCCATAACTGAAGTTGAGCGTGTAGGTGTTGCTGACCGCATTGCCGCGGCTATCCACCACAGAAAAATGCGTGGTGTTGTCGCCTTCCCGCGGCGGCGTGGCGGAGAGCGCGTCGGTCCACGGCGTAGCGCGGTCCGGATCGATGCCGGCGCGCTGCCTGGCCGCGTAATCTTTCGACAACAGAGTGGCAACCGGCGCGCTCACAAACGCGGGATCACCGAGATAGCGCGCCCGATCGGCATAGGCGCGCTTCATCGCCTCGATCATGAGATGCAGCGATGCCGCGGAGCCTTGTTTCAAGTCCCCCATTGGAAAGCCTTCGAGGATGTTCAGGGTCTCCAGCAACACGATGCCCCCCGATGACGGCTGCGGCATCGAAACGATGTCATAACCCCGATAACTTCCGGTCACGGGCGCACGGATCACCGCCTGATACGATTTGAGATCGCCGGCGCTCATGATTCCGCCGGCGTCGGCGATCGCCTTCACCAGCTTTTCCGCGATTGGACCTTCGTAAAATCCG
>JAICIT010000270.1 GCA_025960445.1 Bradyrhizobium sp.
CACCAGACTTGCCGAGTGAAGCAACTGATCATTGCCGTGGTGTCGTTTGGAGCGCCAACGTCTCGATAAATGGTTGTGGCACGCGCGCGTGGTGAAGGCTCGCACCAGCGCGGCCGCGCTGGTCGAAGCAGGTCACCTCCGTATCAATGGCGTACGCGAAAGGGCGCCCGGTCATGCCGTGAAGGCCGGCGATGTGCTGACCATTGGGCTCGATCGCACCGTGCGCGTGCTCAAGGTGCTGGGATTTTCGGAGCGGCGGGGGGATGCGTCGGCGGCGCGCGTTCTCTATGACGATTTGCAGGACGGCCAGGAATAACTATCTGCAGCAGGGCGACAGGACCAAGGACAAGCAGACCTGAACCTTGGCGCTTCACTTGCGGCTGCGATGTTCCTGCGCTACGCAACCCACTTAAAATCGATCGTTTTTCGGAGCCTTGGATGACTTACGTCGTCACTGAAGCCTGCATCAAATGCAAATATACCGATTGCGTTGAAGTCTGCCCGGTGGACTGCTTCTACGAGGGCGAGAACATGCTGGTCATCCATCCGGACGAATGCATCGATTGCGGCGTATGCGAGCCTGAATGCCCGGCCGACGCGATCAAGCCCGACACCGAGCCCGGCCTGGAGAAATGGCTGGAAGTAAATACCGAGTACGCCAAGAGCTGGCCCAACATCACCCAGAAAAAAGAATCTCCGGCAGACGCCAAGGAATACGAGGGCATGGACGGCAAATTCGACAAGTTCTTTTCACCGAATCCTGGAACCGGTGACTGAGATTTTACTCGTTCCAATTTAACCGTAATGCGGAACTGATCCCCGAAAAGCCGCCCCTGCGCCAGTTCCAGGGCGTAAATCGTTGATTTTTGCGGAAAATGTGCTATATTGGGCACACTACGAGCCGGACCCGTCAGCCCGCGTATGGCCCCAATGGGTTCTCCCGTGCAAACATCGAACAGGGGCGTGGCAGTTCCGCGCGCAGGCTGTGTCACAGAAAACGCGTAAAAAGAGTGCTTCCAAGGTGTCGAAGAAAGCCGCTGCGGTTAGCCGCGGTGCAACCAAACGCCGTGCCCGGACGTCTCTAAGGGATACCCGGAACGCCTCCAAGGCCACGACCGGAAAGTCCTCAAAAAACAAAAGAAGCGCAATGCCAAACAAGACTGCAAGAACTGCCGCGAAAGCGACAGGCTCGAAGCCTGCTGCCTCAAAGGCCTCCGGTTCGAAGGCCGCCCCCAAGACCGCTCCGAAAACACTCGCCAAATCTGCCGCTCACAAGCCGGTCGCGCAGAAGCATGGTGCCGGCAAGCATGTCGCGCACAAGCCGGCCGCCAAGGCTGTGGCCGCGGCGCCTCGCATCGAGGAGCCGAAAAAGGTGCTGACCCAGCGTCAGGGCTTCAAGACCAACGAATTCGTGGTCTATCCGGCTCACGGCGTCGGGCAGATCCTCGCCATCGAGGATCAGGAAATCGCCGGCGCCAAGCTGGAACTGTTCGTGATTAATTTCATCAAGGACAAGATGACGCTGCGGGTGCCGACCGCGAAAGTGGCCAATGTCGGGATGCGCAAGCTATCCGAGCCGGTGCTGGTGAAGAAGGCGCTCGAAACCCTGAAGGGCCGCGCGCGCGTCAAGCGCACGATGTGGTCCCGTCGGGCCCAGGAATATGAAGCCAAGATCAATTCCGGAGATATCGTCGCGATCGCGGAAGTGGTGCGCGACCTTTATCGTTCGGAATCGCAGCCCGAGCAGTCCTACAGCGAACGTCAGCTCTACGAAGCGGCGCTTGACCGGCTGTCGCGGGAAATCGCGGTCGTGCAGCACGTCACCGAAACCGAAGCGGTGAAGGAAATCGAAGGCCAGCTCGCCAAGAGCCCGCGCCGCGGCGCCAAGGCCGAAGTTGAGGCTGAGGCGGATGCCGACGGGGAGGGCGATGCTGACGGCGACACGGCGGTGGCCGACGAAGCCGCATAAGCAGCTTTCACACCGAACAATCAAAAGCCCGGTCAGCAATGGCCGGGCTTTTTGGTGTCGAACAATCCAAAACGTTGTTTCCAGGAAATCGAAAGAGTTCTGCGGTCGATCCAGGAGGTACAAGCAGAGGTCTGGACGTGGGTTGAATTGACCTGCTCAATCAACCACGATCTTCACGAGATCGCGGACCTTGACCTGGGCACGCGCGTCCAACCCGTTCAGGATGCGAAAGCGCTCCGTTGGGCGGTCGACGCCGGCCATGCGGTGCGACAGCGATTCCACGGTGTCGCCCGGTTGCACCGTGATGACCTTGATGCGCAGCGGCCGGGCGGCCTGGATCTCCTCAAGCGTCAGCCGGCGGAATGAATTGACGGTCTCGCGGGCGTTGCGTTCGCTCTCGGTGTTCTTCTGCCGTGCCGCGAAAATGAATCGATAGACGTCACTGCCGAACCGCAGCGCGTAAACCTTGAACTGCCATTGGTCGCCATGGGCGCTAGCCGATGCGGCCGGAAATCCGTTGATGGTCAGGTCCTCGGTCGAGGACTTGTCGACGTTCTCCATCCACCCGGAATTGAGATAGTCACCGAGCGTCTGTTCCGCAGGGACTCGCACCACATCGAAGCGCATGGCCTGGCTGCCGCCTTCGCGGACGCCGATCACCGCTTGCGCGGTATTGTCGAGCGTGAAATTTTCCGGCGCTGCGAAGGTGAAGCCTAGCTTGGGATGCAGGAAGCGCCGGCCGCGCACGAAGCCTTCGCTCGGATCCTCGCCATAAACGATGTTGTCGACGGCGGTCAGGTAGGTTTCGCGGTCGCGTTCGCCGCCCTCGGGCGAGACATATTGCCGAGCGCTGTTCTGCGCGTTCTGGATCCGCTCCGGCGTCGCCGGATGCGACGACAGGAAGTCCTGCGCGCGCGGATCGATCGAGGTCTTCCCCGCCTTGAGTTCCGCGTTGCGCTCCATCGACGTAAGAAAGCGCGCCGCGCCATATGGATCGAAATGGGCGCGCGCCGAGATGCCGACGCCGATACCGTCGGCCTCGAACTCCTGCGCGCGCGAGAAGCTAGCCATGGTCAGCTTGGTTTTCGCCAACGCCAGGGCGGTGAGATCGGGGTCGTTGCCCATGTCGGTCACAACGCGGGTCACGACCGCCGCCTGGCGCGCCTGGTCCTCGCGGATAGACGCATGCTTCGCAAGCACGTGAGCCATCTCATGCGACAGCACCGAGGACAATTCGGAAGTGTCGCTCGCGAGCGCGATCAGCCCGCGAGTCACATAGAGCTGACCGGTGGGAAGCGCGAAGGCGTTCACGGCGCCGGAGTTGAGGATCGTGACTTTGTAGGCCTGATCGGGGCGGTCCGATGCCGCGACCAGCCGATCCACGGTCTTGGTGATGAGCGCTTCGAGCTTCGCATCGCCGTAGATGCCGCCATAGGAGGCGAGAATGCGCTCGTGCTCGCGCTCAGTGGCAGGCGTCTGCGCCACAGTGCGGGCGGGCTTGACCGGACTTACTGCGGGAGCGGCGGTCTGAAACCGGTTCATGTCGCCGCAGGCGGCAAGTGTCAGCGCCGCGCACAACAGAACCGGCGCAGCCCAGAGGCTGCGGCCCATTCTTCCCTCGCGCCCTCCCGCAAAGTTCGCCACTTCAGCTACTCTTATTGCGCGCGCGCTCTACGCGCTACTTCCCGCCGACGACTTCGATTTGCCCCGCCCGCAGCGCTTCTATTCGCGGGCCGCCGCGTGCCTCAACCCAGCCACGGACACGAACGGGACGATTTTCCAGCGACTTAACAGCAATACCAGCAGCCTCGAACGCCGGCAGCGCCCGCTTTGGAATAGTCACAGCAAAGTCCCGTGTCCAGTTTCGCCCGAAGTTCAGGTAAGTCGTCGCGCCCGCCTGACGGACCGACAATACCTTACCCTCAACCACCGTAAATCGCCCGATCTCCGCCAAAATATCGCCCGGACTTTCCGCGTTTTTTATGGCGGCCCGGGTAGCCCAGGTTCCCTGCCGTGCCTGGCGGGCGGTTGCTTCCGCCGATGCCAAGACTGCCGCGCAATCCTTGTCGGTGACAGCAGCCGAAACCAGCGCCTGGCCGCGCGAGAGCAGCAGCGCCTGCACGGAATTTTCGGAGGTGGCGAGAAACACGAAAGCGGTTTGACGACCGTACCGGTCGGGCGCGTCGTCCTCCGCGCGCAAAATCACATCCCGCCCCGCCACAACATCCGATAGCGCCGCCGCTCCCTTTGGCTTGTCGAGTGAAGCCGGCTCGATGCCTGCCAGCCGTACCTCGCGACCATCCTCCAGCCGAAACGTGCGCGCGTCGACTATGGCGGCGACGCGGCCTTCTCCCTGCGATTCGAACGCGCAGCCTGCGGCTCTTACGGGAGACGCCGCTGCAGCGAGGGAGAGCATCAGGCTGCAGGTCGCCAAGTCTGCAAATGACTGATGACGGCGCGGGAGTATGGATATCCGTTTCATGGCCGCTCGAGGTCTAGCCTGTTTTCCTGCGGAGCGGGCGATTGCTTTCTTAAGAAATGGGCTGTGTTGGCACGAAGCATTTTCCGCTAAGCGGAATAGCCAACCTCGCAAACCGTTGTCAGCGTGACAACTCCCGTATGTTCCGGCTTCTCGCGTCGTACCCGGGTGCAGGACATGCCTCGCCTCGGGTTGCCGGTCGCAAGCGCATGCGGCATGATCGGCCGCGAAATAAATAAAGGGCCCGCAAGTCAATGCGGCATGCCCAAAGGGAGGCTTCGATGAAACAAATTCTTTCAGGCGTCTTCGCGCTGGTGTTGGCATTGGCCGCCACCGATGCGTCGGCGCAAGGCAAGCCTCCGCTGAAGCTAGGCGGCATTCTCG
>JAICIT010000271.1 GCA_025960445.1 Bradyrhizobium sp.
CACATATTTGCAGCGCGTATGAAATGCGCATCCCGACGGCGGATTGATCGGGCTCGGCACGTCGCCCTCGATCATCGGCGCAAGACGTTTTGCTTTGGGGTCCGCGACGGGAACGGACGCCAGCAATGCCTGCGTGTAGGGGTGACGCGGATTGGCGAACAGCTCGGCCTTGTCAGCGATTTCCACCACGCGCCCCAGATACATCACCGCGACGCGGTGACTGATATGGGCAACCACGGCAAGATCATGCGCGATGAACAGATAGGAGAAATGGTGCTTGCGCTGCAGATCGATCAGCAGGTTGATGACTTGCGCCTGGATCGAGACATCCAGCGCGGATACCGGCTCATCGCACACGATCAGGTCGGGCCCGAGCGCTAATGCGCGCGCGATGCAAATGCGTTGGCGCTGGCCGCCTGAGAACTGGTGCGGATAGTTCTGCATCTGATCCGCCCGCAGCCCGACCTGCTGGAACAGCTCGGCCACCCGTTCACGTTTCTTCTTGCCGGCGGCGAGGCCATGCACGGTCAACGGCTCGCCGACGATGTCGCCCGCGGTCATTCGCGGGTTGAGCGACGCAAACGGGTCCTGGAAGATGATCTGCATCGAGCGGCGGTTCGGACGCAACTCGGCCTTGCCGAGATGCGTGATGTCCTTGCCGTTGAGCCGGATGCTGCCGCCGGTCGGCTCGATCAGTCGCAGGATGCTGCGTGCCACAGTTGATTTGCCGCAACCGGATTCGCCGACCAGCCCGAGCGTTTCTCCGACAGCCACCGTGAAGCTGACGCCATCCACGGCGTGCACCGTTCCGACGGCGCGGCGCAGGATGCCGCTTCGCACCGGATAGTGCTTTTTCAGGTCCGATATCTCGAGCAGAACGCGCGGCTCGCTCATGACGGCCCCTTCATTTCCGCCGCGCGCCAGCACGCCGCCAGATGATCAGCGCCCCAGTTTTCCAGCGGCGGATATTCTTCGTGACAGCGTGGAAGCGCGAATTCACAGCGGGGCGCGAACGCGCAACCCTTTGGCAGTTTCGTGAGGGAAGGCACCATGCCCGGAATCTCGACCAGGCGGACATCGGAATTCGCGCCAGGCGTGGGCACGGTTGGAATCGAGGCCATCAGCCCGCGGGTATAAGGGTGCCTTGGGTTGGCGAACAGAGTTTGGACATCGGCCTCCTCGACCTTCTTGCCGGCATACATCACGATCACGCGCTGCGCCGTTTGCGCGACCACACCGAGGTCGTGCGTGATCAGGATCAATCCCATGCCGATCTGCTTCTGCAGATCGAGCATCAACGCCAGGATTTGGGCTTGTATCGTGACGTCGAGCGCGGTGGTCGGCTCATCCGCGATCAACAGAGCCGGCCGGCAGGCAAGCGCCATCGCGATCATCGCGCGCTGTCGCATTCCACCCGACAACTGATGCGGATATTCGAGCGCCCGTCGCTCCGGCACGGGAATCCGCACCAGCCGCAACATTTGCACCGCCTGCTTCCACGCTTCCTTTCGATCCATCGGCCGGTGCAGACGGACCGCCTCGGTGATCTGGTCGCCGATCCGCATCACCGGATTGAGCGACGTCATCGGCTCCTGGAAGATCATCGAAATGCGATTGCCGCGGATTTCACGCATCTCCATCTCATCGAGGCCGAGCAGGTCGGTGCCTTCGAGCCTGATGGAGCCGCCGATGATCCTGCCGGGAGGATCTGGCACCAGGCGCAGGATCGACAGCGCGGTGACGCTTTTGCCGCAACCGGACTCGCCCACGATTGCCAGGGTTTCACCGCGGCGAACGCTGAATGAAACGTCATCGACCGCTCTGAACAGCCCGGAATTCGTGAAGAACACCGTCTGCAGGCCATTGACGTCGAGAACCGTCTGTTCGGTTTGCGATCCCTTCATCAGCCTCGCTGCCTGGGATCGAGAATATCGCGAAGTGCATCGCCGAACAGGTTTGTTCCGAACACTGCAAGGCTGATCGCGATGCCGGGAAAGATCACGAGCCAGGGTGCGGTGCGAACATATTCCGCTGCCGACTCCGACAACATGCGTCCCCATGATGGATAGGGCTCGGGAATCCCGAGGCCCAGAAACGACAGTGAGGCCTCGGTAAGAATGGTGGAGCCGAGCTGCGCGGTTGCCAGCACGATCAAAGGCGCGAGCGTATTGGGCAGAACGTGACGAAGGGCGATCCGCGTTTCGCTCATCCCGATCGACTTGGCGGCTTCCACAAAGGGCAGCTCCCGCAGCGCAAGGGTATTGGCGCGGATGACGCGGGCAACGGTCGGGATCAGCGGGATCGCGATCGCGATAATGACGTTCGGGAGTGAAGGTCCGAGAGCCGCGGTCATGATCAGCGCGAGCACCAGCAGCGGCAAGGCCTGCAAAATATCAGTCACGCGCTGAAACACCAGGTCTACCCATCCGGACAGATAGCCCGAGGTCAGGCCAACGATGACGCCGATCGATGAGCCGAGCGCGGTCGAGCCGATGCCGACCGCGAGCGAAATACGCGCGCCGTGAATGATGCGGCTCCAGACATCGCGGCCAAACGAATCCGTTCCCATCCAGTGTCGCGCATCGGGATGAGCGAGCGCGTGCGCCGAGTCGACGCTGAGCGGATCGAACCGGCAGATCAGATCGGCAAAGATTGCGGCCAGCACGAACATAAGCATGAAGCAAAGGCCGACGGTGCCAAGCACGTGGCGCTTGGCCAGGAATGCGAACTTGCGCCAGCCTTGCGTCGCGCTGGCGCCGGCTCGCCTTAGTTCGGCATCATAGTTGATCGCGTCCAAACGGCCCTCCTAATCCGAGTACCGGATCCGCGGGTCGAGCGCGGCATAGAGCATATCGACGGTAAAATTTGCGAACACCACGATCACTGCGATCAGCATCACCAGATTCTGCACGATCGGATAGTCGCGCCAGCGGATCGCCTCGACCAGGAAGCGCGCGACGCCCGGAATGTTGAAAACGGTTTCGGTCACGATCAACCCGCCGATCAGGAAAGCCGCCTCGATGCCGATTACGGTAATGACCGGTAGAATGGCGTTCTTCAGCGCGTGGTGAAAGTTGACGGATGCTTCGGACGCACCCTTGGCGCGGGCGGTGCGGATATAATCCTGCCGCAGCACTTCCAGCATCGAGGAGCGGGTGATCCGCATTGTCAGCGCCGCGCTACGGAAACCGACCGCCATCGCCGGAACGCAATAGATTGCGAAAGCCTCGGTCCAGGTCCTCGGGTTGGGATTGAAGATCGGCATGGTCCCAAACATCGCAACCGAGGCCATTAAAATCAGTAGCCCAAGCCAGAACGAGGGAAGCGACAGCCCGCTCAGGCTGACGACGCGCAACACATAATCGAGCCGCGTACCTTGCTTGACCGCGCTGATGACGCCGAGCGGAATGCCGATCGATGCAGAGAACATCAGCGCCAGGCCTGCCAACCTCGCCGTGATCGGAATCCGCGGCAGGATTTCATCGAGCGCGGGCTTTTCGGAAACATAGGAATAGCCCAGATCGCCGTGCAGCAGGCCGCCGATCCAGTGCAGATATTGGGCGATGATCGATTGATCGAGCCCGAGCTCCCGCTCCAGATTGGCCTTGTCCGCCGGATCGACATAGCCGGCGGCGGCAAACAGAATGTCGACGATGTTGCCGGGCACGATCCGCAGCAGCACGAAGATGACGATGGATATCCCGAACAGGGTTACCAGCATCAGGACGAGGCGCCGGACGATATAGGCAAACACCTGGCTGCTCCTGTTACCGCGTATTCCGTAAGCATGAATACCGGTTTTGTGGTCGCGATAGGCGCAGATAATCAGGTCGGCCGATGAGGCTTTTCATTCGCTTGCGGAGCGGATCTTACTTGTCCAGCCATACGTCTTCATAACGATAGCCGTTGTAAGAGCTGTTCACCATCACGGTGACGCCCTTTACATACGGCTGCCAGCAGGTGCCGGTACGCGAGTGATAGATGATCGGTCGAGCGACGTCTTCCTGAAGCTTCTTGTCGATCTCCCACACCAGCTTCTTGCGCTTCTCGACATCCGTCTCCTGGGATTGCACGTCGAACATCTTCTCGATTTCCGGATTGCAGTAGTTGGTGTAATTGCGTTCCGACTTGCAGGAGTAATTCTCGTAGAACGACTGGTCGGGATCGTCCACGGCGTTGCCCGTAAGGTTGAGGCCGAGCGCATAATCCTTGCGCGCGATTTTCGGAAACCAGTTGGCGGTCTCGACCACGTCGAGATCGGCATCGATGTAGATGCTCTTGAGCTGATCGATCAGGATCACGGCGGGATCGCGATAGACGGGAATGTTGCGGGTCGAAACCTTGACCGTGAGATGCTTGTCCGGACCATAGCCAGCCTTCTGCATCAGCTTGCGCGCCTCCTCGCGGTTGGCGTTCACGTCGGGACCATAGCCCGGGATCGTCTCGAGCATTTCGTTCGGCATCGCCCATAGTCCCGCCGGGGCGGGCAGCATGGTGCCGCCGATATCCGCCTGGCCTTCGAACAGGATCGAGATGAACGCCTTGCGATCGAGCGCCAACGCGAGCGCGCGACGAATATCAAGATTGTCGAACGGCGGCGAGGACGAGTTGACGATGATGTTGGTGCTGACGTTGTTGGGTGCAACGACGCAGATGGCCTTCGGGTCCTGGGTCTTGACATCCTTCAGAAGTGGAATCGAGACCTCGGTCGGGAACGTCATGTCGAATTTCCCGGCGACAAACGCGAGAATGGCGGTCGAGCGATTGGGGATGATGGTGAACTCGATGCCGTCGAGATGTGGCAGGCC
>JAICIT010000272.1 GCA_025960445.1 Bradyrhizobium sp.
CCCGTTTCAGCGAGCGTCTTTGCGAATGTTAGAATCAAGGACCACTAGCAAATATAGGTTTCTAGTGGAGTTTCGGATTTGACATTCGCTTCGTGAGCCCGCGGCCAGGTGGGTAGCGAATGTCAAATCCACTCCACTAGCTGTGCGGCGATTTTGAATCCGATGCTGCGGCCAGCGCTCGGGTGCGAAAGTAGTCCAGGACAAACAGCCGGATGGCGGACGACAGATTTCCCTGCTGGCGATTGCTGTCGATTTCGCCGACCAGCTCGGACAACGTCATTTCGCGCAACCCCGATATTTCCTTCATGCCGTTCCAGAACGCCTCTTCGAGGCTGACGCTGGTCTTGTGACCGGCGACGACTATCGAGCGTTTCACGACCGGCGATTTCATGACGCGTCCTCGCCATCGGTCCGGTGCTGGTCGAGCAAGTCGCTGGCGCGCTTGGCGCGCCGTTTCTCCAGATCGCGTTCGGATTTGGTCCTGCCGGACCGGGCCCGATTGGCCTCTGCCTGCTTCGAGGATTGTTCTCGTTCAACACGCTTCCTGAATCGCTTCAGGTTGATGACATCCCCCATGCCTGTCTCCATCATGCAATCAATTTGGGGCCCAAAAGAATTTCACAAAAAGCCTGGATGATCGCGCTCGGCGTGAGCCAGCTCGCATCTCGCCCGGAGATCCCACGTCAAATAGCCCTTGGGTAACACTAAGAAGTTTGTTTCGCTGTGCGGAAACCAATAATTTGTGCTCTAGCACGTCACGGTGCAATGACAATAGATGATCAGTCTCATTCTTTGGGGGCCATCGTCCATAGTTATTTTCAATGCGCCAGTTCCGATCAGCCCGGATGTGTCATTTTGTCCGGCTGCACCAGGCGGTCGAATTCCGCTGCGGATACGAAGCCCAGCCGTACTGCCTCTTCCTTGAGCGTCGTTCCGCGCGCATGCGCTGACTTGGCGACCTTGGCGGCGTTGTCGTAGCCGATCTTTGGAGCAAGCGCCGTCACCAGCATCAGCGAGCGCTCCATCAGATCGCGGATGCGCTTTTCGTCGGCGCGGATACCCTCGACGCAGTGCTCCGTGAACGACCGGGCCGCGTCGGCAAGCAACTGAATGGAATTCATCATGCAATATGCCAGCACCGGCTTGTATACGTTCAGCTCGAAATGGCCCTGGCTGCCGGCGACGGTGATGGTGGTGTGATTGCCGAACACCTGAGCGCACACCATGGTCATGGCTTCGCATTGGGTCGGATTGACCTTGCCCGGCATGATCGAGGAACCCGGCTCGTTCTCCGGCAGGATCAGTTCGCCGAGGCCGGAACGCGGGCCCGAACCGAGCAGGCGAATGTCGTTTGCAATCTTGAACAGGCCGGTCGCGACCGAATTGATCGCGCCGTGGACAAAAACATAGGCGTCGTTCGAGGCCAGCGCCTCGAATTTGTTAGTGGCGCTCGTAAACGGCGTTTTCGTTATCCGAGCGACGTGCCTGGCAAACGCGTTGGCGAATTTCGGCTTTGAGTTGAGTCCGGTTCCGACCGCGGTGCCGCCCTGGGCCAGCGGGTAAAGATCGTTCGTCGCTACGACCAGCCGTTTGATGCCGCTCTCGACCTGGGCGGCGTAACCGGAGAATTCCTGTCCGAGCGTCAGCGGCGTTGCGTCCTGAGTATGCGTTCTCCCGATCTTCACGATCCGGGCGAAAGCCTTTTCCTTCTTGCGCAGAGCGCGATGCAATTCGTCCAGGGCCGGAATGAGATCGGCCCTGATCCGCATCGCGGCGGCAATATGCATGGCGGTCGGGAACGAGTCGTTCGACGACTGGCTCATGTTGACGTGATCGTTTGGATGCACAGGCTGCTTGGTGCCCAGCTTGCCGCCGAGCAACTCGTTGGCGCGATTGGCGATCACCTCGTTGAGGTTCATGTTGGTCTGGGTGCCGGAGCCGGTCTGCCACACCACTAAAGGAAAATGATCGTCGAGCTTGCCGTCGATCACCTCGCGGGCGGCCCGGATGATGGCGCCGGCGCGACGCTTGTCGATCAGGCCGAGCTCGCGGTTGGTTTCCGCCGACGCCAGTTTGACCATCCCGAGCGCGCGAATGATCGCCAGCGGCATCCGATCCTGGCCGATGCGAAAATTCTGGCGGGAACGCTCGGTCTGCGCGCCCCAGTAGCGGTCCGCGGGAACATCGATCGGGCCGAAGCTATCGGTCTCGGTTCGCGTCGAACCGGATTTCGGAGATGCAGGGGATCGAGCCATGAATATGTCCATTGCCCGACGCTTGCCTCGCGCGCGGTTCGCCGCGGCTCCGAGCGGCACGCCGGTTTAGATCATCGCGCGGATATCTTGCGCTATCATTTCTTGCGGAAGCGATCCAGCCGCACGACTTCGGCGCCCTCGCTGGGCTTGCCCGGCTGATCCTGATTTTCCGGCGCAGGCGCGGCAATCGGCAGCCCAGAGGGGGCGGGGACCGCCGGTAGCTTCGCCCCCGACGTTTCGTCGGCGGCTTCCGACGCCTCGAATTGCAGCCCGAACTGCACAGACGGGTCGAAGAAACTCTTTATCGCGTTGAACGGCACGACCAGCCGCTCGGGAATCCCTCCAAACGACAGGCCCACTTCAAACCGGTCCTCCGTCACCACAAGGTCCCAGAACTGGTGCTGGAGGATCACCGTCATCTCTTCCGGATACTGCGCAAGCAGCCGTGGTGACAGCTTCACGCCCTCCGCGGTAGAGATAAACGTGATGAAGAAATGATGCTCACCGGGGAGGCCATGCTCGGCCGCGTCGGTCAGTACACGGCGCAGCACTCCGCGCAGTGCGTCGCGCGCCAGCACGTCGTATCGGATATGATCGGTCGCCATTGTCAGTCCTGTCACGTTCGATTGTTGGTCCGCGGCCTTGCCGCCCGCCCGACTCGCCCGTTCGCCTATGCTACTCCGCGCGCGGCTCAAGATCAGCAGACTTGGCGTTACCAACAGAAATTCCAGCAGCTATCGCCGGCTATACGCCGGCTTCGTTCCAGTGAAATATCAGCCGCAAGAACAGGCTTTCGATCAACGGCTTGCCGCCGATTTTCTCGCAAAGCAGTTCCGTTGCTGTGGAACGCGAGGCGCTCAGTTCACCAAGCAAATGAAGTGGAGGCTTCTGTTGCCAGGTGCCTCCGAACCCCGCCTAGCGGAGCTTAACCCACTAGGACTTTAGACTTGGTTTTTCAAACCGCTTACGCGGCCTGAGCAACCGGAGCATAGTTGTCGTTTGCAACTATTGCATAGCCCGATAACGGCGGAACTATACCGGGAAAAAACACGTCCTTTACGCCCTCGTCGATCCTGTTTCGCCCCCGCCGAAACCCGCCAGATTAGCTGGTTCGGGTTTTGGTGGAGGCGCCGGGTACTGCCCCCGGGTCCGAATGGTTTATTACGACGGCAATTTATTTCCATAGCCGGCGAACCGGCACTCTCAATATAGGGTGCAAAGATTGAGAAAAATAGAGCCCGAAAAGCCGCCATTTGGCGGTGGGACAGGCTGAATTGGGTTGGCCTGACCGAATCCTTCGTTCTAAATCTCATGCCATGTCCCCGGATTCGCCGCCGGCTGCCGTCGCGGCGCCGGAACTTCCGACGCCAGTTCCGCCGAGCCTGATCGCGCTGTTCGTCGCGTTCGCAAAAATGTCGCTCGCCGGCTTCGGCGGCGTGCTGGTGTGGGCACGGCGCGGCATCGTCGACCAGCACCGGTGGATGACCGCCGAGGAATTCAACGAGACTTTTGCGCTCTGTCATTTCCTGCCGGGTCCGAACGTGGTGAACCTTTCGGTGGTGTTCGGATCCCGTTTTCGTGGCCCGCTCGGCGGGATGGCGGCCTTTGCCGGGCTCCTTGGCCCTCCCGTCGTCATCGTCACGGTCCTTGCGGTGCTCTATGCAAGGTTCGGCGAAATAGATGCGCTTCGGCGGATCTTGGCCGGGATTTCCTGCGCGGCGGTCGGCCTGCTGATGTCCGCGCTTTTTCGCATGATGATGCCGCTTATTAAGAAGCGCGACTGGATCGGCATCGCGATCATGACGGCGGTGTTCGTCGCGATCGGGGTGCTGCGGTTCCCGTTGCCGGCGGTATTGCTGGCGTCGATTCCGCTCAGCATCGGCATCAGCTTTGCAATGGCCCGGAAGGCGTCGGCATGAATTCGGAAAACGATCCGGTTTGGGCTCTGGTCTGGACCTTCGGGTTGATGTCGCTGTTTGCGGTCGGCGGCGCGAACGCGGCCATTCCGGAAATGCACCGGGTCGCCGTCGAGGTGCAGCACTGGATGAGCGACAAGCAATTCTCCGACGTGTTCGCGATCTCGCAGCTCTCGCCTGGGCCGAACGTGCTGATCGTCACGCTGATCGGCTATTCTGTCGCCGGCATCCGCGGCGCGCTCGCGGCAACGCTTGCGATGTGCGTACCGACCGCTGTGCTGGCCTACTGGGTGAGCCACGTGCTGAGGCGCTCAACCCAATCGCGCTGGCCTTCGATCATTCAGGCCGCGCTGGTTCCGCTTTCCATCGGACTGATGGGCGCCAGTGCCCTCATTCTGGCGCTGACGTCCGACCGGACCTGGGCTGCGGCATTTGTCACGGTTGCCGCGGCGGCTCTGGCGTTCGCCACGCGGATGCATCCGCTCTGGCTATTGCTGGGTGGAGGCATTTTGGGTTTCGCTGGCCTTATCTAGCGAAAATCGGTACGCAGGATTTGAAGCAACCGCCATCGAAACGGAACGGGCGCAAAGCCCTCGTGCGGGGGAGATGACGATGAGTGACAGGCCGAGTCA
>JAICIT010000273.1 GCA_025960445.1 Bradyrhizobium sp.
AGCGTGTTGGCGTCCACATACCATTGATCGGTCAGATAGGGTTCGATCACGACTCCGGAACGATCACCGTGGGGGACCATGTGCGTGTTCGGTTCGGTCCGCTCGAGAAAGCCGAAATCCTCGAGCCGCGCCAGGATCTGCTTGCGCGCGGCAAAACGGTCGACGCTGTGGAACTCTTCCGCAAACTGAACAGATCCTTCCGGCAAGTCGCGCAAATAATCTTCGTTGCCGACGAGCGCGAGCGAGCCCTCCTGATCCAGCACGCTGATCTGCGGCAGGTTGTGCCGGCGGCCAACCTCGAAATCATTGAAGTCGTGCGCGGGGGTGATCTTCACGGCCCCGGACCCTTTTTCCGGGTCGGAGTACTCATCGGCTATGATCGGTATCCGTCGTCCGACCAGCGGCAGGATGACATGCTTGCCGACCATATCCGTGTAGCGCTCGTCATCCGGATGAACCGCCACCGCGCTGTCGCCGAGCATCGTTTCCGGGCGGGTGGTAGCCACAACAACGAACGTCGAGGCATCGTCCGGGTTGAAACTCTTGCCTTCAAGCGGATAGCGCAAATACCACAGGTGCCCTTTCACCTCGACTTGCTGCACTTCGAGATCGGAAATCGCGGTCAGCAGCTTCGGGTCCCAGTTCACCAGGCGCTTGTCTTTGTAGATCAATCCTTCGCGATGCAGCTCGACGAAGACCTTGATCACCGCACGCGACAACCCTTCGTCCATGGTAAATCGCTCGCGCGACCAGTCGCAGGAAGCCCCAAGTCGCTTGAGCTGGTTGATGATGAGGCCGCCGCTTTCGGCCTTCCACTCCCAGACACGCTGAAGGAATTCCGCGCGTCCCATATCGCGCCGAGCGGGTTGCTGGCGCTCCATCAACTGCCGCTCGACCACCATCTGGGTCGCAATTCCCGCGTGATCGGTGCCGGGCTGCCATAACACATCGCGGCCGCGCATCCGCTCGAAGCGGCACAGAATGTCCTGCAGGGTGTTATTAAGCGCATGGCCCATATGCAGCGAACCGGTCACGTTCGGCGGCGGGATCACAATCGTGAACGGCCTGGCATCACGCCGTTCCGGGCGCCCGGCGCGGAAGGCACCGCTCTCCTCCCAGATCCGGGACATGCGCCCTTCGATATCGGCAGGTTGGTAGTTCTTCTCGATCATGGCGTTGCAATCATGGACATTGAACGCGCTAGAAAGCCGCCGACGCGCGCCAAGTCAACACGAGCGTCAGGTCATAACCAGAGATAAACGTGGTTTTAGCGACTGAATCAGGGCCGATTGGACGTGGGCGAAGGACTGGCCTGTTACCGCCCGCGCGAAACCCGCTCGATTTCCGCCTTGACGATCCGTTCCACAAGGCCGGGCAGATTGTCGTCAAGCCAGGATTTCAACATCGGCCGCAGCATCTCCTTGACCAGGTCTTCCAACGTCCGGGCGTTGTTGCTGAGAACCGTGTGGGCAAGCGAGTTGAAGGCGGACTCGACCGCCGAGATCGTCGAGCGCGAAAGGATCTGCTGCGCGGGCGAGCCGCTATCCAGCACCGGCGGTTCGAACGAAGGCTGCCGATGTAGTGCCCTGGTCGCGGCAGTATCTGCGAATTCGACGTCATCCTGCAGGTCGACTTTTTGAAAGGAAGGCGATGGCAATGGCGGCTGCGGCGGGGCCACGGCCATCTCATCCGTCAGATCGAACACCTCGGGCTCGGCTGTCGGCGACCGTATTTCGTCAGGACTGGTGGCCTCATCGAGACCGTTGAGCAGCGCATCGATGTCGTCCTGGCCGTTGCTCACGGCCGGTGCGGGCGACGGGCTTACAGGTGCGGGCTTGGCTGGAGTTACGGCTTTTGGGGGCGCCGGTCTCGCTGGTGCGGGAGCCGCTGCAGCAGGCTTCTCAGCCTTTGCTGCGGTGACCGGAGCGGCGGGTTTTTCAGGCACTGGCGGCTTGGCCTCGTCATCAGCAATGATGCGACGGATCGACGCCAGAATCTCTTCCATCGAGGGTTCTTGAACCTTCGCGGCCTGCGTCATCTCCGACCCCACATCCTCAACGCCCTCGCATCCGCCTTATGATACCGGCTCCGGATGTTGCAGGCCGGATTTTCATCAGGCCAGCCCAACTTGTCCCCAGATCAACCGCCGCACAACGTCCGCGGAAGCCCGCCAGCTCAGTGACCGAGGCGTCGTCGCGCAAGTTCCCATTGCGAGGCGCGAATCGCTCGGCTGCCTCGCATAAAGTTATGTCACGGCAACAATCGATTGCAAGCAAACCAGCGTTGAGCTGCGCACTTCCTCCAAGGAAACGCGGGCGATGAAGTGAAGCATAGAGCGTTGAGACGCGCGCTTCAGAGGGGCAGGCTTTACAAAAGCAGAAGCCAGGCTCCGCAAGCAAAGGCTCCAGGACTCAGCGGCCGTCAGGAGTCCGGACGCCGAACCAGCTATCCCGCACCTGTTGATAATGCACGCTCGGGTCGTAAACAGTGGTTGCCAGGTTGAGCACCTGCGGCGACAGCCGCCCTATCGCGTTCAGTACAGCGTAAGACGCAACGACGCGATCGTGCTGAGCCGTGACGAGCGCGACGCGCGCATTGACCAGCGCCTGCTGGGCGTTGAGCACGTCAAGTGTGGTTCGCTGGCCGGCTTTGGCTTCTTCGCGCACGCCATTGAGCGCGATCTCGGAAGCCGTCACCTGAGCTTGCGCGGAGGCGACCTGCGCCTTTCCAGCGACAAGCTGTCCCCAAGCCGTAACGGTGTTGGCGCGGGTCTGGTCGCGGGTCTGTTCGAGCGCCAGGCGCTGCTGCGCGAGGTTTTCTTTCGATTGCCGGATCAGCGCGTATTCGGCGCCACCCTGATACACGGGCACCGAAAGCTGCGCGATTGCCGAAGCGCCGAAGGACCGGAAGATGGTCAGGGTCTGTTCATAGGATTGCTGCACTGACGCCTGCAAGGTGACCGAGGGCAAGAGCGCGCCTTCATTGATCTTCACTTGAAGATAATTGACGTCGATGCCGAACATCGCGGCCGTCACGTTCGGATTTTCCACCAGGCTCAGGTCGACTGCGCCGGGGAGCGTTCCCGGCAAATAGCGATCGACCGGCGAGCCCGGTGCGAGCTGGCTTGGTTCATTGCCGATGATCCGCCGAAAATTCGCTCTGGTCGTCGTCAGCGTAGCTTCGGCCGCCAATAACTGCGTTTTGCCGGCGGCGAGTTGCGCTTCGGATTGCGCCACGTCCGTGCGCGTCACCTCGCCCACGTTGAAGCGATCACGCGTCTGCTTCAAAGTCTGCTCGAGAACGCGCACGTTACTGCGCTGAACCTCGACGATCGCCGCATCGCGCAGATAATCCATGTAGATCGTGGCGGCCGAGAGCAGCACGGTCTGTTCGAGCACGCGCAGAGCTTCGCGCGAGCCCGATACCTGACTCTCCGCCGCGCGGGTTCTGTTGGCGGTCTGCTGGCCGTTGAAAAGCGTCTGCGAGACCGTGAGGCCGGCGCTGCGCGGGGCGTTGGTGCCGTGATTCTCGGTCCTGACGATCGCGGTCGGGGTGCCTCCCGCGGTGAGATTCGTATCTTGATACTGGTAGCCGGCGCTGGCGGTCAGCGCGACCCGAGGGCGATAGCCCGATAGCGCCTGCGGCACATTCTCGTCCGTGGAGCGGACTTGCGCACGCTGTGCGTTAAGTTGCGGATTGCTCTGATAGGCGCGCACCAGCGCAGCCTCGATGGTATCCGCGAGGACGGGCGTCGGGCCCATATATGCCATCAGCAGGACCGCAGCCGCGGCTGTGGTAACCAACCTCGCCCCACGCATTCCTGACAATCCATTCCTTCGTTCGCCGGCTGAGGCGCGCTTCAACCGGCTTGCCGTCTTTTTTCGAGTCAGCACCCCGCCCCCACCTTATTCGGCACATGGCCCGGACGGAACCCCGACCCGGCGCAAGTCTCTCGAAAGTCTTGACGTGCAGCATCCGGGCCACACTTCTGATTCCGAACGGGATTTAATCGTCAACAAAGGCTAGAAAACGAACGTAGGAAGGCGCTCCAGGCCCGGCAAAACCGGCGCAGACGCATCGAAGAGCACCCTGCTACCGAAATCGCCGTGAGAACGAGTCACAATTGTGGCCCGTGACGGGTTGGTCATCGCGAAGATCCCTACCAGCCGGCCGTCTTCCCTGAGCTGCGAATAAAGCTGGTCGGGTCTGATCTCCGTCGCTCCGTCGAGGACGATGACATCGTAAGGCGCGTTTTCGGCGTCGCCGCGGGCGGGAGCGGCTGCCGTGAATGTCACGTTGCCCAACCCGAGTTGAGCGAGAACTTCCTTTGCGTTCGCCACCTGGCTGGAGTCGCTTTCGGTTGCAACAACCTCGCCTGCGAGTGTTGCCACCACGGCCGCCATATACGCGGGCGCCGTTCCCGCTACCAACACCTTGTCGGTGTGCTTGATCGCGGCCGCCTGCAGCATCTTTGCGCTCACCGCTGGCTTGATCAGGAAACGGGTCGAACCGCCGCCTTCACAAAACTCGAGATCGCGATCCAGATAGGCAAGCGCGCGCAGCTTTTCCGGCACGAATGCCTCCCTCGGCACGGCGAGCATGGCATCGAGAATTCGGATATCTGTCACATCACTGGTGCGCACCTGGCCATCGACCATTTTCTGGCGCGCGGTCGCAAAACCGGACATTGGCGGACCCTGGGGAACCTGCGGCCAATGCCGCTGGGATGGAGCTTGAAGAACGCTATTTGGTACAAACTCCGCCCAAACGCAACGGCGATTGCGCGCAAGGCCA
>JAICIT010000274.1 GCA_025960445.1 Bradyrhizobium sp.
CGCACCGGTCATATCAGTTCTCTCTCTCGAAAAATCGTCGCGGGATTTGAAATCCACAGTGCGCCCGAACAGGGCGGCGGCGCAAGCATTTGCCCGGACATTCCATTGCAATAAGCCGGTTTGAATACGGCGAAAAGCGGGAACTCGCCACTCACGATGCCGTTGATGCCAACCGATTTTCCAAGGCCCTGACCAGCCCGGCCGCGACCATCGCCGCTGTGTCTAGCGCCGGACCAGCCAAATCAGAATCAGACCGGCCACCGCCGATCCGATGCCGACGAGACGCAAAATATTCTCCGGTGTCTCCAGCGCGCTTTTCATGGCGCGGCGCATCCAGGCCGGGCTAGCCGCAAACATTAGCCCTTCAAGCACGAACAGAATGCCAAGACCGATGAGGAAGTCGGCAAACGCTATGGACCTCATCGGACTGTAATCTCCCTGGATGATTTTTGCTTGTTGACAAAGCGCGAGCACTGTCGCGCTTTGTCCGGAGCTTTAAGGCTTCGGCGCCGCTCCTTGAGCGGGAGCCGCGCTCGCCGCGGAAGGCGGCGCGGAACCGGCCGGTGCGGGCGGCTTACCGGAGGCGCTGCTGAAGAATTTGAAGAACTCGGAGTCCGGTCGCAGCAGGAATCGGGTGTCGTTGCTCTTCAGCCCGTTCTCGTAAGCCGACATCGACCGGTAAAAGGCAAAGAAATCCTGATCCTTGCCGTAGGCTTCGGCGAACAGTCGGTTGCGCTCGCCATCGCCCTCGCCTCGCACCCGCTCGGCCGTGGAGTTGGCTTCGGCGACGATCACGGTTGCTTCGCGGTCGGCATTGGAGCGGATTTCCTGCGCCTTCTGGCCGCCCTGGGCGCGGAATTCGGCGGCCTCGCGCTGCCGCTCGGTCTGCATCCGCTGGTAGACCGCCTGGCTGTTCTGCTCGGGCAGATCGGCGCGCCTGATCCGAACGTCCACCACCTGGATGCCATAGCCGTCGGCTTCCTTGTCGAGCTGATCCCGAATCCGCCCCATCAGGGCCTCGCGCTCGTCCCGCACCACCTGAATGAAAGTGACCTCGCCGAGAACGCGGCGCAACGAGGCGTTCAGCAACGTCGTCAACTGCAGATTGGCGGCCTGGATCGTTCCCACCGACTGGTAGAAACGCAGCGCGTTCTTGATCCGGTATCGCGCGAAGGCATCGACCACAAGCCGCTTCTGATCCGACGCGATCACTTCCTGCGAAGGATTCTCAAGATCGAGAATGCGCTTGTCGATCGGGATAACGGTGTCGATGAACGGCGCTTTGAAATTGAGACCGGGGTCGGTCACCACGCGGATGGGTTCACCGAGCCGCACCACCAACGCCTGTTCGGTCATGTCGACGGTGAAAACGGAGCTGTAGCCGACGATCAGGACGGCTAACAGCACGATTAGTGCAGCGATGCCTGTGACGGGGGACCTCATCGCGTGGCTCCGCTCTGTTGTTGCGGCTGGCCGCTCGCGCCGGGCGGCTGACGTCTCGGCGTTAGCTCATTCAAAGGCAGGTACGGCACGACGCTCTGCGCCGAGCCGCCGCCGTCATACACCAGCTTCTCGGCGCCGCCGAGAATGTGCTCCATCGTCTCCAGATAGATGCGCTGCCGCGTGACGTCGGGCGCCTTCTTGTATTCGTCATATACTTTCAGGAAACGCGCGCTCTGGCCCTTGGCTTCGGCCACGGCCTGCTGCTTGTAGCCTTCGGCGATCTGCACGATTTGTGCCGCGCGCCCTCGCGCATCGGGGATCACCCGATTGGCATAGGTCTGCGCCTCATTTTGCAAGCGCTCGAGATCCGCGCGCGCGGCCTGCACGTCCCTGAACGCATCAATCACCTGCGCTGGCGGATCAACCTTCTGCATCTGGACCTGCGCGACCTGAATGCCTGAACCGTAGTGATCGAGAGTCTTCTGCATCAATTCCTGCACGCCCTGCTCAGTCGAGGTGCGGGCGCCGGTCAGGATCGGCTGGATGTTGGAGCGGCCGATCACCTCACGCATCGCGCTTTCGGCAACCGCCTTCACGGTGCCTTCGGGATTCTGGATATTGAAAAGATAGTTGCCGACGCCATCGGGCTTGATGCGCCACAGCACCGTGAAATCCACGTCCACGATGTTCTCGTCGCCCGTAAGCATCAGGCTTTCCTCGGGCACGTCGCGCATGGTCCGGCCACGCCGCGCCGGATCTTCGATCAGCGTCATGCCGATGGAGATGGTGGAGACGCGCAGCGCCTTTGGCAGCAGCACGGTCTCGATCGGATACGGCAGATGATAGTTCAAGCCCGGCTGCACGGTGCGCACGTGCTTGCCGAAACGCAGCACCACGCCGAGTTCTTCAGACTGCACGCGGAAGAATCCGGAAAGACCCCAGATCGCCAATGCGCCGATCACGATCAACGCAATTCCGAGGCCGCTGAAATGGCCGCCCGGGAGCAATTGTTGCAGCCGGTCCTGGGCGCGGCGCAGAAGGTCTTCAAGGTCGGGCGGCCTTGGCCCGACCGATTGCGGGCCGGAGCCCCAAGGTCCTTTCGGACCCGAGCCCCATGGGCCTCCACCCTGATTCTTCCACGGCATCGACAGTCTCCTTCGCGAGGCTCCAATGGCATATGCCCGGCCTCGCAACATCTGCACGGCCTTATAAGGGACCGCCCCGGGCCTTACAACGCAAGCTTATGTTCGCAAGCAGCTATGCTCCGGGCGTTAATTGTCAACTAAACATTGCCGAATGCAGTCTAATTGGACTTTCGCCGCCGATAGGTCACGTAGGAGAAGTCAGCGCTGTCGTCGCTAGCGGCGGGATGCCGCATGCGCGCCACCTCTTTCCAGGCTGCCGCATCAATTGCGGCAAAACAGGTATCGCCCTCAGGTCGAGCGTGCACCTCGGTAATTTCCAGACGATCGGCGATGTCCATCCATTGCGCGTAGATTTCCGCGCCGCCGATCACGGCAATTTCGGTGGCCGAATGTCGCAGCGCATCGCCGCGCGCGATCGCGCGGGCATCGGCGAGTGACGTTGTCACCACCACTCCGCGCGCGCGAAAATTTTCATCGCGCGTGACCACGACGTTGGTACGTCCGGGAAGCGGTCTGCCGATCGAGGCAAATGTCTTGCGCCCCATCACGACCGGCCGGCCTATGGTCATCGCCTTGAAACGTTTCAAGTCGGATTTGAGCCGCCATGGAAGCGCGCCCTGAAATCCGATCACGCCATTCTCGGCGACCGCGACGATGAGAACGATTTCAGGAGACACTTGAGCATCCGCGGTCACACCGCGACCTCGGCCTTGATGTGCGGGTGCGGATCGTAGCCGACGAGATTGAAATCCTCATAACGGAACGCGAAGATGTCCTTCACATCAGGATTGATCTTCATCACCGGCAACGGCCGCGTCGGCCGCGTTAGTTGCAGCCGCGCTTGCTCGAGGTGGTTGGCATAAAGATGCACATCGCCAAACGAGTGCACGAAATCGCCCGGCTTCAAGTCCGTGACCTGCGCCACCATCATCGTCAGCAACGCATAGGATGCGATGTTGAAGGGCACGCCGAGAAAGGCGTCGCCGGAGCGTTGATATAGCTGGCACGACAGCTTGCCGTTCGCGACATAGAACTGAAACAGGCAGTGACACGGCGGCAACGCCATCTTGTCGACCTCAGCCGGATTCCACGCGCTGACGATCAGGCGCCGCGAATCCGGATTGCGCCGGATCATGTCGATCACATTGGCGATCTGGTCGATGCGGCGCCCATCCGGCGCGGGCCACGATCGCCATTGCGAGCCATAGACCGGGCCGAGATCGCCATTGGCGTCTGCCCATTCGTCCCAGATCGAAACGCCGTTGTCTTTGAGGTATTTGATATTGGTCTCGCCTTTGAGAAACCACAGCAGCTCATGCACGATGGCTTTCAGCGGCAGCTTCTTGGTGGTCAACATCGGAAACCCGGCCGCCAGATTGAAACGCATCTGATGGCCGAAGATCGACAGCGTGCCTGTCCCGGTGCGGTCGCTTTTCTCCACGCCGTCCGAGAGAATCCGTTCAAGTAAATCGTGATACTGATTCATGATGTTATGTCGGTCGATGTAAGTACATTCGGTGTTATATCGGCGCGTTCCGAGAAGCGAATTTAGCGCCGCGGCGGCCATTTCGGCAGCGCCGATTCGGCGGAACCGCCCGATTATACCGGAAAAATGAGTATCCCGGCCACAAACGACAAGGGCGGAACGGCCGATCCGACCTCGCCAGTGAACGCGCTGTGCAATCCCAATCACGCGAGCCGAAGGACTGCCGCCAGATCAGGATTCCGATTCGACGAACACCTCGTCGCGTTTCTTTCGCAACGACGGCAACACCGCCAGCACCAGCAGGAACGCGGCCATCGCCATCAACACCGCCGACAGCGGCCTGGTCAGGAATACCGACCAGTCGCCGCGCGAGATCAGCAGCGTCCGGCGAAGGTTTTCCTCCATCAGCGGCCCGAGCACCATCCCGAGTAGCAGGGGCGCGGGTTCGAAATCGTGTTTGATCAACCAGTAGCCGAATAGCCCGAATGCACCAGCGAGGATGACGTCCACAGGCGCATTGTTGAGCGAATAGATGCCGATCGCGCAAAAGATCACAATCGAAGGGAACATCAGCCGATACGGAACGCGCAGCAAACGCACCCAGACCCCGACCAGCGGCAGGTTGATGATGATCAGCATCAGGTTGCCGATCCACATCGAAGCGATCATGCCCCAGACCAGCTCAGGCTGCTTCTGCATCACCTGC
>JAICIT010000275.1 GCA_025960445.1 Bradyrhizobium sp.
CAAGGCATCACGGTTTTCGTGATCTCGTGGGTGAATCCGGATGCGAGGTTGGGACACAAAACCTTCGAAGATTACATGAAGGAAGGTCCGCTGGCGGCGATGGATGTCATCGAGCAGGCCACCGGCGAGATGAAAATCCACACCATGGGCTATTGCGTGGGCGGCACCCTGCTCGCCTCGACGCTGGCGTGGCTCGCAGAAAAACGGCGCGTGCGCGTCACCTCGGCAACTTTCCTGGCTGCCCAGGTCGATTTCACGCACGCCGGCGATTTGCTGGTGTTTGTCGATGAAGACCAAATCTCGGCGCTCGAGCGCGACATGCAGACCTCAGGCGTGCTCGAAGGCGGCAAGATGGCAATGGCATTCAACATGCTGCGCTCCAATGACCTGATCTGGTCTTACGTGGTCAGTAATTATCTCAAGGGGCAACCGCCGTCGGCGTTCGACCTGCTGCACTGGAACTCAGATGCGACTCGGATGCCAGCCGCGAACCATTCGTACTATCTGCGCAATTGCTACCTCGAAAACCGGCTGTCCACCGGCAGCATGGTGCTGGACAATACGCTGCTCGATCTTTCGAAGGTGAAGGTGCCTATCTACAATTTGGCAACCCGAGAAGATCACATCGCCCCGGCGGATTCGGTGCTTTACGGCTCGCAGTTTTTCGGTGGCTCGGTGAGATTCGTGCTGTCCGGTTCCGGGCATATCGCGGGCGTGGTCAACCCACCTGCAGCGGGCAAGTACCAGTACTGGACCAATGACAACGTCAAGGACGTGACCTTGGTCGATTGGCTCAAGGCCGCGCACGAACACAAGGGCTCTTGGTGGGTCGACTGGCGGGAGTGGCTCGAAAATATCGATGCCGAACGAGTGCCGGCGCGCGCTGTCGGTACCGACGAGTTGCCGCCGATTGAAGATGCCCCTGGAAGCTACGTACGTGTCCGCGCGTAGCGCGCCTGCGCCCGATCAGCTATAAGCAGCCGACCCGGCGGACCGAGTCTCGAATCGAGGGGGAAATCTATGACACGCGAATTATTATGGCTGACGCTCACAGTCATTCTGACCGGATTACTTTGGGTTCCCTACGTTCTGAATCGCTGTCAGGTACGCGGCCTCAGCGGCGCGATGGCGAATCCGTCTCGCAATGACAAGCCGCATGCGGAATGGGCTACCCGCCTGATGTTCGCGCACGATAACGCGGTCGAGAACCTCATCATCTTCGCACCATTGGTTTTGATTCTCGCGCAGCTCGATTATTCCACCAATTGGACGGTCTATGCCTGCGCGGTGTATTTCTGGGCACGCGTGGCGCATGTCATCGTCTATAGCATGGGCCTGCCGGTATTCCGGACGCTCGCGTTTACCGTCGGATTTTTCGCGCAGGTCGTGTTGGCGTTGGCGATTTTCAGGATCGTTTGACAGGCTTCCCCGAACCAACCGAGCAGCGTTCGCACGCTGCTCGGTTCAAATCGCGATCAGCCAGAACTCCCCGCTTAATAGCTGCTCACGTTCGCCCGCAGCCCTCGCAGCGCATTTACGGAAACAACGCGAGTTGCTCGAGCCCGGTGGTCTCGGGAAATCCGAGCATCAGGTTCATGTTCTGAATTGCCTGCCCGGCCGAGCCCTTCACCAGATTGTCCAGCACAGAAATGACGATCGCGCGATTTTTGATGCGGTCCGCGAAGACGCCGATCTGCACATAATTCGAGCCGCGCACATTCTGAGTCTGCGGTACCACGCCCTTTTTCGCGACATGCACGAATGGTTCGTCGCGATACGCATTCGCCAATGCCTGCCGCAGATCGTCAGCGCTGCAGCTCTTTAGCTTGACGTAAGACGTGCAGAGTTCGCCTCGGCTCATCGGGATGAGATGGGGCGTGAAATTGACGGTGACTGATGAACCTGCCGCGACCCCGATCTCCTGTTCGATCTCCGGCGAGTGCCTGTGGGAGCCGACCGCATAAGCCGAAAGCCCCTCGCCCGCCTCGCTGAAAAGCGTGTTCTGCTTCAGGCCACGACCCGATCCGGTCACGCCCGATTTCGCATCGATAACAAGGTCGTCCACATCGATCAGCTTCGCTCTCGCGAGCGGAACCAGAGCCAACAGCACCGCGGTCGGATAGCAGCCTGGGCAGGCAATCAGCCGGGCCGCGGCAATTTGCTTTCGATAGAACTCGGTCAGCCCATACACTGCTTCAGCTTGAAGCTTGGCCGCCCGGTGCTCGTGTCCGTACCAGTTCGCGTAAACGTCCATGTCGCGCAGCCGGAAATCCGCCGACATGTCCAGGATCTTAATCGACGGATTACTGGCGATAACAGCCGCGATAATCTCCTGCGTGGTACCGTGCGGAAGCCCGCACAGCACCGCGTCGAGCTTCGTCCAGTCGACCTTCTCCCATTCGGTAAGCCGCGGCAGGTCCAGCATGAAGAAATGCGGGAACACCTCCTGCATCGCCTTACCGGCGTGTGTGTTGGCTGTAAGCGCTGCGATCTCGGCGTTCGGATGTCGCGCCAAGAGACGCACCGCATCCGCACCGGTGTAACCGGAGGCGCCGAGAATCCCGATTTTTTTCTTCGCGGTCATGACATCGTTCCTTCTGACAGCGCCTTTGTATCTTGTGTAGCATCGGCGGCGAACAGTTGCGGCCGCAGCGCGCGCATTTCGTTTGCCAGAGTCCGGGCCCCGACGTCCGGCTGCCGCTGCAACGCGGTGGCTACTGAGACGTGATCGACATCGGATTTGTGCTGATTGAGTTTGAAGCTAGCTTCAACCTGCTCAACCGACATTACCAAACCGACGATTCCTTTTTTCAGCGCATCAAGACGTCCGGGCGTTACCTTCGATACCGTCCATGACGATTTTGGAGCCAAAGAAGCTTCGAAAGTGGCGCTGAGCTCGTCCAGATGCAGTCCCAACTCATCACCGGAAAGCATCCTCACGCTGCCCGTAAGATGCACCGCCTGGTAAAGCCAAGTCGGCACCTGATCGACAGAGACATACCAGTCCGCCGAAACATAGGCGTGAGCCCCCGTCACTGCGATCAGCCAGAGCGATTTTCCGTCCGCCAGCTTCGCGAGCGGGTTTTGGCGTGCGACATGAAATGCGACAATCGGCGAACCGTCATCGGAATAGGACAGGTGAAAGGGCAGCGGAGATGCAACGGGCTTGCTTCCATCCCAGGCTGTGATCGTGCCGAAGCCGCGCGCCCGCGCCCACGCAAGACTCGCGGCGCGATCGGGCTTGAACATGGGAGGCGTATACATTGCGAACTCCTGCTTGATGTAGGAGCCGCCAGATCAGACCGCGTGTTGTGGAGAGGCCGCGGAATGCATCCGGCGGCAGAGGCTGATATCTAAACGCAGATCTCCGCCCATACCGCTGAGGTGCGGCGGCGGCGAACAATGAGGGAGGTCACGGCGTTAAGCATGGGCGCGTCTATAAGGCCGCGCCCGATGCTCGTCAAGTTGTAGCCCCGATGGCTGGGATGCGTGCTGCCGCGAACACGCAGCCACGCAACGGCAACTCACCAGGCTAGATCACCGGATTCCATGGTGCCGGGACTACTTGATATCCGGCGCCATCTTTCACGATATTGCCCAGTCCGGGGAACGGGTAATGGAAGCCCTGTACCTGCAGCTTCTCGGCCACCAACATGTCGTACACCCGGCGACGCGTCTTTTCCGCCATGTCAGCATCTTGATCGAAGAACGCGTGCCAGCCCGGGTTGGTCGCAAAGGGGTTGGGATTATTGGTGACGTCGGACTGGATATAGACCTTGCCCGACCCCGACGAGAGCACATACGAAGTGTGGCCCGGAGTATGGCCGATGGTATCGACGGCAAGCAGGCCGGGGGCGACCTCTTTGCCCCACTCGTAGGGTGTGACCTTCTTCTTGAGGCCGGCCTCGAAAACGTTCCGGTTGTTTTTGAAGAGTCCCTGCATGCGCCCGGCCGGAGCGCGGCTCATTTCGCCGTCGTCCATCCAGAATTTCCACTCGGTAGCCGGCACCAGCACTTCGGCGTTGGGGAACGCCGGCGTACCGTCGGCCGTCAGCAGGCCGTTCACATGGTCACCGTGAAAATGTGAGATGACCACCATGTCGACCGCCTTGGGATCGAAGCCCGCGGCGACCATGTTTTCCCCGAACAGACCGTTTGCGCCTTTGCTGTTGGTTTTCGCGACCGGGCCGTTGCCCGTATCGATCACCACCAGCTTGCCTCCAGTGTTGATCACCAACGGCGCGAAGTGAATCGTGAACACGTCTTTCGGAAGAAACGCTTTCTCCAACGCCGCGTTGACCTCTTCCTTTTTGGCGTTGGTGATGAAGGAATCTTCAAGCTTGAAGGTATTCCTGCCGTCGGAAACAACGGTGACCTGGATATCCCCCACCTTGTAGCGATAGAAGCTTGGCGCCTGCTTGTCTGCGAGCGGTGCGGCCGCCTTGGCCTGCTGCGATGAGAACAGCGGCGCGGCCGTGATAGCGGCAGCTCCCGCTATTGCGTGACGTCGTGTCAGTTTCATGCTGATGTCCTCCCAGTGAGACTATGATTTCGGCGCGGGACGGTTGCCCGCTTTGCCCTAGTGCCGTGACCACGTTACGTTTTGCTGCGGCGCTACACAAGGTTGCAACGCCGGCACACAGTATCTTGCCGGTTAACCCCGGCATTCACGGCTTATTCCGGCCGACTCCCCGCTTCAGAAGACGCCCCAAATCCACTCGGCAACGCCAGCAAGCACGTCACCGAACAGCAACAGTACCGCCGACCAAACCA
>JAICIT010000276.1 GCA_025960445.1 Bradyrhizobium sp.
GCGCCGGTGATGACCGCACCCGGCATTTCCGAGATGACGCGCGTCAGCGCACGGCCCATCCGGCCGCCGGCCCCCGCAACGATCAAGCGCATGTCGGACATCTCTAACCTCGCCCCTGCCGTATAGCCGGGGCGGCGTGTTCCGGCAACCGAGCAAGCTCTTAACCATCAGGGCTGCGGGCCGTCATACCCTTCGATGATCAGCAGGTCACTTTCGGCATGTGGCGCGCGGATCGCGACGAGTCGGGCATATTCCGGGGAATTGTAGCAGGCGAGCGCGGTCTCATAATCCTTGAATTCCAGCACCACATTGCGCGCGCGCGACGAGCCTTCCTTGGGTACGTGCTTGCCGCCGCGCACCAGAAATTTGGCGCCGTATTTGTTGAACACCGCGCCATTTTGCAAAACGTATTCCTTGTAGCCCTCCATATCGTGAACATCGATACGTGCAATCCAATAGCCTTTTGCCATCTTGCAATCTTTCTTTCTATATCAGCTCAACGCCTGCGCGATCTCCGTCTGAATTGCCTCCGCCGCTGCCTCGGGGTCGGCGGCTTCAGTCACGGGCCGTCCGACCACCAGATAATCCGCTCCGGCCGCAATCGCACGGCCGGGTGACATCATGCGTTTCTGATCTCCTGCCGCAACCCCCGCTGGCCGGATACCTGGCGTGACCAGTACCATCTGATCACCGGCACTCGCGCGCAGCCTCGCCGCTTCTTCGGGCGAACAGACGAGACCATCGATGCCGAGCGACTGTGCCTGCCGAGCCCGCGCCTCGACCAGATCTGAAACACCGAGACGATATCCGGCCGCTTGCAGATCGCCGTCGTCATAGGAGGTCAACACGGTCACCGCGAGGATTTTCAGATCCGATCCGCCGCGTCCCTCGACCGCCGCCTTCATGGTTTGCGGATAGGCATGCACGGTCAGGAAGGTTGCGCCGAGATGCGACACGCTCTCGACACCTCGCGTAACCGTATTGCCGATATCGTGCAGCTTGAGGTCGAGGAACACTTTCTTGCCGGACTGCGTGAGCTTGCGCACCAGAGGCAAGCCGCCGGCGTAAGCGAGCTGATATCCGATCTTGTAGAAGCTGACGCTGCCGCCGAGCCTCGCGACCATCGCCTCCGCCGCCTCTACATCAGGCAAATCCAGCGCCACAATCAGTCGGTCGCGGGGAGCGATAGCAGATCGCGGCATGTCACCTCACATCATGTGTTGCGAAAAATCGATCAGTTGCCGCACCAGTCCGGCCATCGCATCGATATCGGCTGGATGCTTCAACCTGTCCATGTCGTCATAGGCCTCGCCAGCAAACGATAATGCAAGCTGGTTCGGAATAACCGTCGCATGGCAGGCCGTCAGAATGAGCCGAAGCGCCGCGAGCGATCGCGCGCCGCCAAGCCTGCTGTCCGATGCAGCGGCGATCCCAAATGGACGCTCGCGAAAAACCTGGCCGCGGCTTTCATGCGCGTCCTGTACCCGCGTCACCCAATCGATGGTGTTCTTGACCAGAGCCGGCACTGAAGAATTGTATTCCGGCGTCGCGATCAACACCCCATGGTGCGCGCCGATCATGCGTTTGAGATTGACGGCATTCTTTGGCACGCCGGATTTGCTTTGCAGATCGCCGTCATAGATAGGAAGCGGAAAATCAGCGAGCGAAATGCGCGTCACTTCGGCGCCGGCTTGCGCGAGTTCACAGGCTGCCGTGGCCGCAAGCCTCGCGTTCAACGAGCCGGTGCGAAGCGACCCCGGGATTACCAGAATTTTCAGGGCTGACATTTTAAAAATTGCGCTCGAGACAACCCGCCGAAAGGCGGCAGGTGTTATCAGTCCTTGCGATACACCCAGACCCGCGCCGGCGGAAGGTTCATCCAGATGCGCTCGGAGGCTTCTGTGGACACGCCCGGAAGCGATTTCGGAATCGGCGGCGCCACCGAATATGTAAACTGCACAAATGGCGCACCGGGCGCGAGCGCACCAAAGGCATCGCGAATCAGCTTCAGCCTGGTCAGCATTGGCTTGGTGACGAGCGGCAGGCCGGATACTACGGCGGACGCCGGGGCACTCAGCACATTGCGCAAGGAGTCACGCAGTGTATAGGCGTCGCCCTGCACGATCTTGGCATGCGGATAGCGGTCGCGCAGCAGCGCACAAAAGCCCGGGTTATACTCGACCAGCACGAGGCGCCGCTGATCGACGCCGTGCTCGATCAACGCGTTGGTAATCGCGCCGGTGCCTGGCCCTAGCTCGACCACCGGTCCCAGCGAGTCGATGTCGACGTATTGCGCCATCGTGCGCGCGAGGATTCGTCCCGAAGGCATCACCGCGCCCATATGCAGCGGCTTTTCCATCCACGAACGAAGAAAACGAACCTCGTCATCGAGACGGAGGGGTTTTTTCAACGCGCGCGCGGAGGACTGCAATGGCATTTCACTACCAGGCGGGACCGCGTTTTGAGCGGCGTGTCAGAAAATAGTCATAAAGACGTATAGGTCGGAGGCGATACGGTCAAGCCGGACGCCGACTGTATCGCCCGCGGAAAAGCAACACCGGTGTGATGTCAGAGCGATGCGCTAGTGGAAGTTTCTAAAGCAAAGCCTAACGCCAATACCGTCAACTAGTTTTCTTATCCGCGCTACGGATTAGCGCGATTACCAAAAAAGTCCTTTACCTTTGAAAAGAAACCCGCTGCTTCGGGCTGAGTTGCGCCCGACGAGAGTTTTTCAAATTCCGCCAGCAGTTCCTGTTGTTTTTTCGTGAGATTTTGCGGGGTTTCAACCACCACCTGGACATACATATCGCCGGTCTGCCGCGAGCGAAGCACCGGCATCCCCTTTGATGCAATGCGAAAGCGCCGGCCCGACTGGGTTCCCGACGGGATTTTCACCTTGGTCTTGCCCTTGTCGATTGTTGGCACCTCGAATTCACCGCCGAGCGCCGCGCTGACCATCGAAATCGGCACCCTGCAGTGGAGGTCGGCGCCATCGCGCTGGAAAAATTCGTGGCTAGCCAATGACAGGAAAATGTAGAGGTCGCCCGGTGGCCCGCCGCGAATGCCGGCTTCGCCTTCACCGGCGAGTCTGATTCGGGTGCCGTCTTCAACTCCCTGAGGGATGTTGACTGACAACGTCCGCTCGCGCGTCACCCGACCAGAGCCTGCGCATGAGGGACAGGGATCCTCGATCATCTGGCCGCGTCCCTGACAGCCGGGACAGGTCCGCTCCAGTGTAAAGAAACCCTGGGCCTGCCGCACGCGGCCGGCGCCGCCGCACATCGCGCAGGTCCTCGGCTTGGTGCCGGCCTTGGCGCCGGTGCCCGAACAGGATTCGCAAGTGACGGAGACCGGGATCTCGATCTGAGCGGTCTTGCCGAGGAAGGCTTCCTCAAGCGTAATTTCCATATTGTATCGCAGATCAGCGCCGCGCTCGCGCCCGCCGCCGCGACCCCGCTGTCCGGCCATGCCGAACAGGTCTTCGAAAATATCGGAAAATGACGAAGCAAAGCCGGCGCCGAATCCGGGACCGCCGCCGCCCATGCCTTGCTCGAACGCCGCATGACCGAAGCGGTCATAGGCCGCGCGCTTGTCGCCGTCCTTGAGGACTTCGTAAGCTTCGTTGATTTCCTTGAAGCGCATTTCGCTGGTGGCATCGCCCGGATTCTTGTCGGGGTGCCATTTCATCGCGAGCTTGCGGAAGGCCGCCTTGAGTTTGGATTCGTCGGCGTTGCGGTCGACTTCCAGAGTTTCGTAGTAGCAGCGCTTGGTGGACATCCGTCAAATCCGCCCGGTATTTCGCCCTCGCTCCGAAGGGATGCGTGTAAAACAATGCAGCGTTCGGCTTAACGAAAAATGACCCCCACTCTTGGAGACGCGGCCCTGCGTGCTCTTCAGAATGAGGGTCATGGTAACCGCCGCTTAGGCAGACTTCTTGTTGTTCTTGTCGTCGTCGACCTCGGTGAATTCCGCGTCGACCACGTCATCTTTCGCGGCATCTTTGGCCGCATCGCTCTCGGCCTGCTGCTTGTACATCGCCTCGCCCAGCTTCATCGAAACCTGCGCAAGAGCGTTGGTCTTGGCCTTGATCGCGTCAGCATCGTCACCCTTCAGCGCTTCCTTGAGGTCGCTGACGGCGTCTTCGATTGCGCGGCGCTCCGGTTCGGCAATCTTCGAGCCGTGCTCGGCCAGCGCCTTCTCGGTGGAATGCACCAGCGCGTCGGCGTGGTTCTTGGCATCGACAGCTTCGCGGCGCTTTTTGTCCTCGGCCGCGTTGGCCTCGGCATCCTTGACCATCTTCTGGATGTCGGCTTCCGAGAGACCACCGGAGGCCTGAATCCGGATCTGCTGCTCCTTGCCGGTCGCCTTGTCCTTTGCCGAAACGTTGACGATGCCGTTGGCGTCGATGTCGAAGGTAACTTCGATTTGTGGCATCCCGCGTGGCGCCGGTGGGATGCCCATCAGATCGAACTGGCCGAGAACCTTGTTGTCGGCCGCCATTTCGCGCTCGCCCTGGAAGACGCGGATGGTGACGGCGTTCTGGTTGTCCTCGGCGGTCGAGAACACCTGGCTCTTCTTGGTCGGGATCGTGGTGTTGCGGTCGATGATGCGGGTGAACACGCCGCCCAGCGTCTCGATGCCCAGCGACAGCGGGGTCACGTCGAGCAGCAGCACGTCCTTGACGTCGCCCTGCAGCACGCCGGCCTGAATCGCCGCACCGATCGCGACAACCTCGTCCGGGTTGACGCCCTTGTGCGGCTCCTTGCC
>JAICIT010000277.1 GCA_025960445.1 Bradyrhizobium sp.
CCAGTTGGTGAAGAACATGTTCCAGCCGCCTTCCTTTGGCGGCTTCTGGCTGGCGCGGCGGCTCACCACCGTCTGCCAATCGGTGGCCTGCACGTCGACCTTGAATCCCGCATCGCGCAACAATTGCGCCGCGACGATCGGCTGCGCCTTCAGTGTCACGACGTCGCCGGGCGCCATGATCACGACGGGGGTGCCGTCGTAGCCGGATTCGGCCAGCAGCTTCTTCGCCTCGGCCATACTGCCGCCCTTTGTCAGCGTCCCTGAGCCCACGTCCGTCGCCAACGGCGTGCCGCAGACAAAAAACGCCCCGCATGTCCGATAGTATTCGGGATTGCCGACCAGCGCATCCAGCACGTCTTTCTGGTTCATGGCCGCGAGCGCGGCGCGCCGCACTTTGACGTTATCGAACGGCGGATACAGGAAGTTCATTCGCCCGAGTGTCTGGAAGCCGAGCTTGTTCAGGGTTTCGATCTGGAGGTCCTTGTTGGCGGCCAGCACCGGAAGGAGATCAAACGATGGATTCTCCATGAAATCGATGTCGCCCGACTGCAGCGCGTTCACCGCGGTCTGCGCGTCCGCCATGGTGATCCATTCGACGCGATCGACCTTCACGACCTTGCCGCCGGACGTCCAGCTCGGCGGCTCCTTGCGCGGCACATAATCCTTGTTCTTTTCGTAGACCGCCTTCACGCCCGGCTGGAACTCGGCCTGCACAAACTTGAAAGGACCGGAGCCGATCTGCTCCTTGATCTGCTGCCCGGCCGGCGTTTCCGCGAGCCGCTTCGGCATCATGAACGGCACGTAGGACGACGGCTTGCCAATCGACTCCAGCACGAGGCCGTAGGGCTCCTTCAGTTTCAGCGTGATCGTCTTGGGATCGGTGGCCTCGATGCTGGCGGTAAAATCCATCAGCTTCTGACCCATATTGTCGTTGCGGCCCCAGCGCCTCAGCGAGGCGACGCAATCCTCCGCCGTAACCGGCGTGCCGTCGTGCCACTTCAGCCCGTCGCGCAAGGTGAAAGTGTAGGTCAGCTTGTCGTCCGAAACTTTCCAGTCGGCCATCTGCGGCTGGATCTTGAAATTCGAATCCGTCGCCAGCAGCGTGTCAAAGACCATGTAGCCGTGATCACGGGTGATATAGGCCGTGGTGAATCCGGGATCGATGATGCGCAGATCGGAATGCATCACCGCGGTGATGGTCTTGGCGTCCGCCAGCGAAGGCAAGGCGAGCGCGGCCGAGAGCGCCAGCCCTTGCGCGAGGCGCCGGGCAATGGTGAGACGTTTCCGAAGCGGCATCTGGAACATTCGGCAATCTCCTGACGTGAACGCAGTGCGTTATTTGGTCGCGGTAAGCTGCTGCAACCCCAAGATTTTCGAGACTTGCACCAAGCGCGCAGTCCGTCAATTGGGTGTTTGACCGATGGCGCCCCTGCGGGCGGAATGCGAGATCGGCTCACGTTTCACTTTACAAATTCACCGGCGGTCATTTTCGTAAAGCATCCGGTCGGAGCCGGAGCATCGTTTCAATCCAACTCGCAACCAGAGAGAGGTGTCATGAACCCCGCCAACCTTCCGTTTGATTCCGAGGCCATGCTGCAGGGATTGCGCGGCTGGGTGGAATGCGAAAGTCCGACATGGGATGCGCCGGCGGTCGACCGCATGCTCGACATCGCCGCGCGCGACATGGCGATCATGGGCGCCTCGATCGAACGCATCGCCGGCAAGCAGGGATTTGGCGGCTGTGTGCGGGCGCGGTTTCCGCATCCGAAACAAGGCGAACCCGGAATTCTGATCGCCGGCCACCTCGATACGGTTCATCCCGTCGGCACGCTGGAGAAGCTCGCATGGCGCCGCGAAGGCAACAAATGCTTCGGCCCGGGCATCTTCGACATGAAGGGCGGCAATTACCTGACGCTCGAAGCCATCCGGCAGTTGGCGCGCGCGGCCTTTACGACGCCGCTGCCGATCACGGTGCTGTTCACCCCGGACGAGGAAGTCGGTACGCCGTCGACGCGTGACATCATTGAGGCCGAAGCCGCCCGCAACAAATATGTATTGGTGCCGGAGCCGGGCCGCGCCAACAACGGCGTCGTCACCGGCCGTTATGCCATCGCGCGGTTCAACCTCGAAGCCATCGGCAAACCGAGCCATGCCGGCGCGACGCTCTCCTCCGGCCGCTCCGCGATCCGCGAGATGGCGCGCCAGATCATTGCGATCGATGGCATGACAACGGAAGATTGCACCTTCAGCATCGGCATCGTGCATGGCGGGCAATGGGTCAATTGCGTCGCCACCACCTGCACCGGCGAGGCATTGAGCATGGCGAAACGCCAGGCCGATCTCGATCACGGTGTTGAGCGGATGCTGGCGCTTTCCGGAACCGCCAACGACGTCACGTTCAAAGTGACTCGCGGCGTCACCCGGCCGGTATGGGAGCCCGATGCCGGCACGATGGCGTTGTACGAAAAGGCGAAGGGCGTGGCGAAGCAAATGGGAGTAGAACTGCCGCACGGCAGCGCCGGCGGCGGTTCCGATGGCAATTTCACCGGGGCCATGGGAATTCCGACGCTTGATGGTCTAGGCGTTCGCGGCGGCGACGCGCATACGCTGAACGAATTTATCGAGGTCGACAGCCTGGCCGAGCGCGGCCGGTTGATGGCGGGGCTGCTGGCGACCCTCGAGTGATGGCACGGGATTTGCTCAATGCTTGCATCGAGGCGGCAGAATGCGAGAGTAACGTGATGGAGTTCCCCAGCGTCCCGCAAGCCGGAGCTGGCCTCCTGAGTTTCGCAGCGACAACGGGATAGCAGCCTCATGCTTGGATACCTGCTTCGCCGCGTGCTTGCCGCCATTCCCGTGATGGGCGTGGTAGCCCTGTTCGTGTTTCTGCTGCTGCGGCTGACCCCCGGCGATCCCGCCGCCATTCTCGCCGGCGACAATGCGACCCCCGAACAGCTAGAGCGCATCCGCGCCTCGCTCGGACTCAATGAACCGCTTTACGAGCAATTCTTCACCTGGATCAACAAGCTGTTGCATGGCGATCTCGGCGTTTCCCTGATCTCGCACGTTCCGGTGCTGAAGATGATCAGCCAGCGGGTCGAGCCCTCGATCTCGATCGCGCTGTCGACCATCACCCTCTCTATCCTTGTCGCGGTGCCGCTTGGCGTCATTGCAGCCTGGAAGCACGGCACCTGGATCGACCGGTTCGTGATGGGATTGTCGGTGGTCGGCTTCTCGGTCCCGGTGTTCGTGATCGGTTACGTGCTGATCCAGATCTTCGCGATCGACCTGCGCTGGTTTCCGGTACAGGGCTTCAAAAGCATCAGCGCGGGTTTTGGCCCGTTCCTTGAGCGCATCGTCCTGCCGACCTGTACGTTATCGTTCATTTACGTCGCGCTGATTGCGCGCATCACCCGCGCCTCGATGCTGGATGTGCTGGGCGAGGATTATGTGCGCACCGCACGAGCAAAAGGGATCAGCGAGAGCGCGGTGCTGCTGCGCCACGCACTTCGTAATGCGGCCGTGCCTGTCATCACCGTGATCGGCAGCGGTTTCGCGCTATTGATCTCCGGCGTGGTCGTGACCGAGAGCGTCTTCAATCTGCCCGGCGTCGGCCGCCTCACCGTCGATGCGGTATTGGCGCGCGACTATCCGGTGATTCAGGCGATGATCCTGCTGACCTCAGGCATCTACGTCACCGTCAATCTTCTGATCGACGTCGCTTACACCCTGCTCGATCCAAGGATCAGGTACTGATGGCGATCGAAATCCTTCCAGAACCGTCTATTCCCGTCACCACGCCATTCCGGCCGGGACTCGGATTTCTGACCGCGACGCCGATCATCGCCACAGCAAGCATCTGTCTGGCGCTGGTGATCTTGTCCGCCATCCTGGCGCCATGGCTTGCGCCGCACGATCCGCTGCTGCTGGCGCCCGCGCAACGGCTCAAGCCCGCCAGCGCGCTATTCCTGCTCGGCACCGACGGCTACGGCCGGGACGTGTTGTCGCGGATTCTGTATGGCGGACGGATCTCGCTGCTGATCGGGCTTGGTGCGGCGATATTCAGCGTCGGCGTCGGGCTCGTGATCGGGCTGGTGTCCGGCTTTTTCAAATGGGTCGATGCCGTCGTGATGCGCATCATGGACGGCTTGATGGCGATCCCGAGCATTCTGCTGGCGATCGCCGTGGTCTCGCTGTCCGGCGCCAGCCTGATGACGGTGCTGGTCGCGATTACGATTCCCGAAATTCCGCGCGTCGCCCGTCTGGTGCGCTCGGTCGTGCTGTCCGCGCGGGAGGAGCCTTACGTCGAAGCCGCGATTTCCGTCGGCTCCAGCCTGCCCAAGATCATGTGGCGACACTTGATGCCGAACACTATTGCGCCGCTGATCGTCCAGGGCACTTATGTTTGCGCCTCCGCCATTCTGACCGAGGCTATCCTCTCATTCCTCGGCGCCGGCATCAGCCCGGAGACCCCGACCTGGGGCAACATCATGGCTGAGGGCCGCGCTTATTTCCAGATCAAGCCCTCCCTGATCTTTTGGCCCGGCCTGCTGCTGTCAATCGCCATTCTCAGCGTCAACCTGATCGGCGACGCGGCGCGTGACGCGCTCGATCCGCGCATGAAGCAGCGGGAGGGTGGCAAGTGAGAAACCGACCGCGTCGCATCCACGGCGGTGAGCCATGAACAGCTCCGGTGTCGCTCTCGACATCAGCGACCTCGTCGTCAGGCTCGGCAAAAGTCCGCAAGGCGAGCGCG
>JAICIT010000278.1 GCA_025960445.1 Bradyrhizobium sp.
CCCGCGCGGCTGAACGTCAACGGCGGTGCGATCGCGCTCGGCCATCCGCTCGGCGGCTCCGGCACCAAGCTGATGACGACGCTGATCAACGCGCTCAAGCAGCGCAACAAACGCTATGGTCTGCAGACCATGTGCGAAGGCGGCGGCATGGCCAACGTGACGATCGTGGAGCGGCTTTAGGTTTTTAAAAGCCACCATCGTGGCGACCAGACAACCATCGTCGCTGCGTTGGCAGCGACGGTTACGTTGATTTCCAGGACATCGCGATGACGCATCCATCGGTCCATGCGCGCACCAGCCCGAACAAAATCGCCTATCAGATGGCGGGCAGCGGCAAAGCGATCACCTATCGAGAACTTGACGAGCTATCGAACCAGGGCGCGCATCTGTTCCGATCGCTCGGCCTGAAAGCTGGCGATCACATCGCCTTCCTGATCGAGAACCGGTTGGCGTTCATGGAGATCTGCTGGGCGGCGCAGCGCGCGGGGCTCTATTACACCGCGATCAGCCGCTATCTCACCCAGGACGAAATCGCTTACATCGTCAAAGACTGCGGGGCGCGCGTCGTCATCACCTCGCCGAAATGCGCCGAGCATATCAAGGGGCTTGTTTTCCAGGCACCAGGCGCGCCGCTGTTCTACATGGTTGACGAGCCGCTGCCGGGTTTCCGCTCCTGGGATCAGGAGCTCGCGAAGCAGCCGACCACGCCAATCCCTGATGAAGAAGCCGGCTATGACATGCTGTACTCGTCGGGCACTACCGGCCGGCCCAAGGGTATCAAGCGCGAATCCGAGCACAATCCCATTGATCGGCCGAATCCGTTCCTGCGAATTCTTTGCGAGAAAATGTGCGGAATGAACGCCGACAGCATCTATCTGTCGCCGGCCCCGCTCTATCACGCGGCTCCGCTGCGCTTCAACATGATGGCGATCACGCTCGGCGGCACGTCCATCATCATGGAATCATTCGACGCCGAGGAATTTCTGAGACTGGTCGAGCAACACCGGGTTACCCAGTCGCAACTGGTGCCGACCATGTTCGTGCGCATGCTCAAGCTGCCGGAAGAGCTACGCAAGCGCTACGACGTCACGTCCTTGAAAGGGGCGATACATGCCGCCGCGCCTTGTCCCATTGAGGTCAAGGCGAAGATGATCGAATGGTGGGGACCGATCCTGATCGAATATTACGCCGGCTCGGAAGGCAACGGCGTCACCGTTTCGACTTCGCAGCAATGGCTGACGCATCGGGGGACGGTCGGCCGGGCCGTTGTCGGCAAGATCAAAATTCTCGACGAGAACGATGAAGAATTGCCCACCGGGCAAATCGGCACGGTGTATTTTGCGGATGCGCCGGTGTTCTCCTATCACAACGATCCCGAGAAGACGAAGCGCGCCTACAATGCCAAAGGCTGGTCCACGCTTGGCGACGTTGGTTATGTCGACAATGAAGGCTTTCTTTATCTGACCGACCGCAAGTCCTACATGATCATTTCCGGCGGGGTGAACATCTATCCGCAGGAAACCGAGGACGTGCTGATCACGCATCCAGGCGTTGCGGATGTCGCGGTGTTCGGAGTGCCTAACGAAGAGATGGGCGAAGAGGTCAAGGCGGTCGTGCAGCCGCACGAGATGTCAAAAGCCGGCAAGGAGCTGGAAGCCGAGCTGATCCTGTTTTGCCGCAAGCACCTTTCACCGATCAAATGCCCCAGGAGCATCGACTTCGAGGCCGAGTTGCCACGCACGCCGACCGGCAAGCTGGTGAAGCGGCATCTGCGCGATCGTTACTGGCCCAAAGCGGCAGCGCGAGTATCATGACGCTGGCCTAACGTCACGCGCCTGGGGGGACGACTGTCTTTCATGAACCAAATCGCCCTCCCCGACATCCCGCTGCCTCCCGACATCCGCTCGCGCTTCGTTGAAGACATCAACGGCTTGCGCATGCACGTGCTGGAGGCCGGATACGAGACGCTCGGCCGTCCTTGCATCCTGCTGCTGCATGGATTTCCGGAACTTGCCTTTAGCTGGCGCAAGGTGATGCCCGCGCTCGCCAGTGCCGGGTATCACGTGATCGCGCCGGACCAGCGCGGCTATGGCCGCACCACTGGTTGGGACGGCGCTTACGACGGCGATCTCAGTTCATTCCGGCTGCTCAATCTGGTGCGCGATGCGCTCGGCCTGGTGTCGGCGTTCGGCTATCGCAGTATCGACGCCGTGGTGGGGCATGATTTCGGCTCATCGGTGGCCGCGTGGTGCGCGCTGGTTCGGCCGGATGTTTTTCGGTCTGTGGTGCTGATGAGCGCGCCGTTCGCGGGACCACCGCCGCTGCCGTTCGATACGGCGAACGCGGCGCCTAAACCAAAGCGCGATGATCCCGTGCATCGCCAACTTGCCGCACTGCCCCGTCCGCGCAAACATTACCAGTGGTACTATTCCACGCGCGAGGCCAATGCCGATATGCACGGGGCGCCGCAAGGCGTGCATGATTTTCTGCGCGCCTACTATCACTACAAGAGCGCGGACTGGAAAGATAACCAGCCGTATCCCCTGAAATCATGGACCGCGAACGAATTAGCGAAATTGCCGACCTACTACGTGATGGACCTCGCCAGGAACATGGCGGAGACGGTCGCTGACCAGATGCCCTCGGCTGAGAGCATCAGGTCCAACAAATGGCTGCCCGATCGCGAGCTCTCTTTCTACAGTGCCGAATACATCCGGACAGGATTCCAGGGCGGTCTTCAATGGTATCGCTGCGGCACCTCGGCCGCGTTCACGCCTGAACTCGAAACCTGGTCGGGTCGCACCATTGATGTGCCGTCGGCTTTTATCGCGGGCAAGCAGGACTGGGGGACCTACCAGCGCCCAGGCGTCTATGAGGCAATGCAGCAACGCGCCTGCACCAGGATGCTGGGTTGTCACCTCATCGATGGCGCCGGGCACTGGGTGCAACAGGAGCAGCCGGGCCAGGTCACCGGCTTGCTGCTCGACTTTCTCAAACGCGCGACCGCCCAGTCAATTTGACCGCGTCCAGCGATCCCTCTATATAGTTTAGAACGATTCTAAACATGGCCTGGGAATCTGCTGATGAAGAATTTTGCCGATCTGAGCGAGCGCGAAGTGCTGGCCGTCGCAATCTCCGCCGAGGAGGAAGACAGCCGCATCTACATGAGCTTCGCCGAAGACCTGGCGGAACGCTATCCGGAATCGGCCAAGATATTCGAGGAAATGGCGGAGGAGGAAAAGGGCCACCGCCACATGCTGCTGGAGATGTACCAGAGACGCTTCGGCAGCAATCTTCCGCCGATACGCCGGGAGAACGTCAAAGGATTTTTGCGCCGCCGCCCCATTTGGCTGACCAAGAACCTGTCGCTCGATGCCATCCGCAAGGAAGCCGCGACGATGGAGTTCGAGGCCGAGCGCTTCTATGTGAAGGCTGCTGAGCACACCCAGGATGTCGGCGTCCGCCGGCTGCTCGGAGATCTCGCGGAAGCGGAAAAAGGTCACGAAAACATTGCGGCGAGGTTGACGGACCAAATCCTCAGCCCCGACGTGCGCGCCGAAGAGGACAAGACACGCCGGCGCGTGTTCGTGCTGCAATATGTGCAGCCCGGTCTCGCCGGACTGATGGACGGTTCCGTCTCAACCCTGGCGCCGCTGTTTGCCGCCGCTTTTGCAACCCACCACAACTGGCAGACCTTTCTGGTCGGCCTTGCGGCCTCGATCGGCGCGGGCATCAGCATGGGGTTTGCCGAAGCGCTGTCCGACGATGGATCGTTGACCGGCCGCGGTTCGCCGTGGCTGCGCGGATTGACCTGCGGCCTGATGACCACCGTCGGTGGGCTCGGCCACACGATGCCCTATCTGGTGCCGGATAGCTGGGCTAACGCGTTCTGGGTCGCGACCGCGATCGCCGGCATTGTCGTGTTCTTCGAGCTATGGGCCATCGCTTATATTCGCGCGCGATACATGGATACGCCGTTCCTGCACGCCGTGTTTCAAATCGTGCTCGGCGGCGCAATCGTGCTCGCCGTCGGCATTCTCATTGGCGCGGCATAGCTGCGACCGATGTGAATCCTTGTCCTTAAAGCGAAAACCTGAATGCCAGCGGCTCAACCATCTCACGACAACGAATGCTGTCGGGCTAGTGATCCGCAACCGCAATAGCAGTCTAGCGGCGGTGACCGGAACGGAGCATCATGCGGTGTGTCATGGAATGTACCGGGAGTAAGCCTTGAGTAAATCGAGATGGAGCTTCAAGACCGCCACCGAATTGTCCGGGGCACTTGCGGCAAGGAAAGTATCCGCCGTCGAGCTGGCGCAGGAGGCGATCGGCCGCATTGAACGGCACGACGGCAAGATCAACGCGGTGTGCGTCCGCGATTTCACCCGTGCCCTGGAAGCGGCACGCGCCGCCGATGCCGCGCGCGCCAGTGGCGATACCAGGCCGCTGCTCGGCATTCCGATGACGGTGAAGGAATCCTACAACGTAGCCGGCTTGCCCACGACCTGGGGTTATCCAGCACAAAAATCATTCACACCTGCTGAAGATGCGTTATCGATTTCCCGCGTCAAGGAGGCCGGCGGCGTGATCCTCGGCAAGACCAATGTACCGCTCGGGCTCGGCGACTGGCAGAGCTATAACGACATCTACGGCACCACCAACAATCCATACGATCTCGGCCGCACGCCGGGAGGCTCTTCCGGCGGATCGTCGGCAGCGCTCGCGGCGGGTTATGGCGC
>JAICIT010000279.1 GCA_025960445.1 Bradyrhizobium sp.
CAGATGGATATCGCCGGCGCGGGCATTAACGACATCTTCGCCGAGTTCGAGAGCCATTGGCTTGGAAGTGAGGTCGAGGGCGACAAATACCTGCCCGCCGAAGCGGCGTTCTTCAGGGATGTGGTCTCCGGCGTGGTGCGCGACCAGGCGAAGCTCGATCCGCTGATCGATGAAGCTTTGTCAAAGGGTTGGCCATTGAAGCGGATTGACGCCATCCTGCGGGCGGTGCTGCGCGCCGGCTCCTATGAACTTGAGCACCGCAAGGATGTGCCCGGCCGCGTCGTCGTTTCCGAATATGTCGATGTCGCACACGCCTTTGTCGAATCCGAGGAGACCGGGATGGTGAACGCGGTTCTCGACCAGATCGCGCGCCAATTTCGTGCCGACGAGTTTTCGAGGGCGGGCCGCTGACATGGCTGCTCCCGGTGCAGGTGCATCCGGTGAAGACGCGCTGATCGCGCGCTATTTCCGTCCCCTCGCAACCGATCCGGGAGCATTCAATCTTCTCGACGATGCCGCCATCCTGAAGGCAACCGGCGAGGACCTGGTGGTGACGACCGATGCGGTGGTAGAGGGCGTGCATTTTCTTAGCGATGATCCGCCAGAGACGATCGGGCGCAAGGCGTTGCGGGTGAACCTCTCCGATCTCGCTTCCAAGGGCGCCATCCCGGCAGGCTTTGCGCTGACGCTGGCGCTGCGCAGCGCCGAGGAGGCCTGGCTCGCGCCGTTTGCGTGCGGGCTCGGCGAGGATGCGGAGCGGTTCGGCTGTCCGCTGCTCGGAGGCGATACGGTCTCCACCCCGGGTCCGCTGATGATTTCGATCACGGCGTTCGGGCGCGTTGCGGCCGGCAGGATGGTGCATCGCAGTGGCGCCAAACCCGGTGACCGCGTGGTGGTGACCGGAACGATTGGCGACGCCATGCTTGGCCTGGATATCCTCAAGGGCGGCGCGGCCGCCGCCGCTATCGCTGATGATCCCTCCGCACGCGAGATGCTGATCGAACGATACCGCCTGCCTCAACCACGCAACGTCCTGGCGCAAGCGGTTCGCGATCATGCCAGCGCGGCTATGGATGTGTCGGACGGGCTCGCGGGCGATCTCGGCAAACTCTGCGCCGCATCCGGCGTATCGGCTGTGGTGGATATGCCAAGCATCCCGTTCTCGACGCCGGCCGCAAGCCTGCTCGCACGGGCTGTGGTGCGCTTAGAGGCGCTCGTTTCCGGCGGCGACGATTACGAACTCTTGTGCGCGATCCCGGAGAATCAGTTCGCGGCCTTTGCGAGCGAGGCGGGCTCTGCCGGGGTGACGGTGGCATCAATCGGAACGATTATCGCGGGGACACAGGCTCCAAAATTTCTGGACGCGAAGGGAAGGGAGATATCGCTTTCGCGACGCTCTTACAGCCATTTCTAAAGCTGTGGCGAAAGCGGCGCGCAAATACCTTGCACAAATCGACTGTTTGGGCCCTTCACGGCGTTGCGCCCGGCAAGTGATTTTGGCATGGTCCCGCCGATTTAGGGCCGCCTTGTCGGGGCAGGGAAGGCCTTCTTTTTATGCGCCCGCCGCATCCGCGGAACGGGCGTGGGGTAAGACCAGGATCTGAGGCAAAATTCAATGACAGCATTATGGGCAATTGTGCTCTGCGGAGCGCTTTCCATCGTTTACGCCATCTGGGCCACGACATCGGTTTTGAAATCGGATGCCGGAAACCCGCGGATGCAGGAAATCGCAGCCGCCGTGCGCGAAGGCGCGCAAGCGTATCTCAAGCGTCAGTACATGACGATCGGGCTGGTCGGCATCGTGATATTCGCGCTGCTCGCCTACTTCCTCGGCGCACTCGTCGCGGTTGGCTTCCTGATCGGCGCCGTGCTGTCCGGGGCCGCCGGCTTCATCGGCATGAACGTCTCGGTACGCGCGAACGTCCGCACCGCGCAGGCGGCTACGACCTCGCTTGCAGGCGGTCTTGAACTGGCGTTCAAGGCTGGTGCGATCACCGGGCTTCTGGTCGCCGGCCTCGCACTGCTCGGCGTCAGCATCTATTTTACCTATCTCACCCATTTCCTGGGCCTGACTGCGAACAGCCGAACGGTGGTTGACGCGCTGGTGGCGCTCGGCTTCGGCGCATCCTTGATTTCGATCTTTGCGCGTCTCGGCGGCGGCATCTTTACTAAGGGCGCCGACGTTGGCGGCGATCTCGTCGGCAAGGTAGAGGCCGGCATTCCCGAAGACGATCCGCGTAACCCCGCCACCATCGCAGACAATGTCGGCGACAACGTAGGCGATTGCGCGGGCATGGCCGCCGACCTGTTCGAGACGTATGCGGTGACCGCAGTCGCCACCATGGTGCTGGCCGCGATCTTCTTCGCGACCTCGCCGCTTCTGGTGAATATGATGACGCTGCCGCTCGCGATCGGCGGCGTTTGCATCATCACCTCGATCATCGGCACTTTCTTCGTCAAGCTCGGCTCGAGTCAGTCGATCATGGGCGCGCTGTACAAGGGCCTGATCGCCACCGGCATCCTCTCGCTGGTCGGCGTCGCGGGCGTGATCTACTGGCTGGTCGGTTTCGGTCCGCTCACCGGCGTGAAGTTCACCGGCACAGCACTGTTTGAGTGCGGTGTGGTCGGTCTCGTCGTCACCGGGCTGATCATCTGGATCACCGAATACTACACCGGCACCGAATATCGTCCGGTGAAGTCGATTGCGTCTTCTTCGGTGACCGGCCACGGCACCAACGTGATCCAGGGTCTGGCGATTTCGATGGAAGCCACCGCCGGACCGGCACTGGTGATCATCGCGGGCATCCTCGTCACCTACAGCCTTGCCGGCCTGTTCGGCATTGCGATTGCCACCACCACCATGCTGGCGCTGGCCGGCATGATCGTTGCGCTCGACGCGTTCGGTCCGGTCACCGACAACGCCGGTGGTATCGCTGAAATGGCCGGGCTGCCCAAGGAAGTCCGCAAGGCCACCGACGCGCTCGATGCCGTCGGAAACACCACCAAGGCGGTCACCAAGGGCTATGCGATCGGCTCCGCCGGTCTCGGCGCACTGGTGTTGTTTGCCGCCTATAACGAAGACCTCAAATTCTTCATCGGCAACGCGGCGAAGTTTCCGTACTTCCAGGGCGTGGTACCCGACTTCTCCTTGAACAATCCGTACGTGGTGGTGGGGCTGCTGTTCGGCGGGCTTCTGCCATATCTGTTCGGTGCGATGGGCATGACCGCGGTCGGACGTGCGGCTGGCGCCATTGTTGAGGAAGTGCGCCGCCAGTTCCGTGAAAAGCCCGGCATCATGCAGGGGACCGATAAGCCCGACTACGGCAAGGCGGTCGACCTTCTGACCAAGGCGGCGATCAAGGAAATGATCATTCCCTCGCTGCTGCCGGTTTTGTCACCGATCGTGGTGTACTTCGTGATCTATGCCATCGCAGGCGGTGGCGCGGCCGGCAAGTCGGCGGCTTTCTCCGCGGTCGGCGCTATGCTGCTCGGCGTGATCGTGACCGGCCTGTTTGTCGCGATCTCGATGACCTCAGGCGGTGGCGCCTGGGATAACGCCAAGAAGTACATCGAGGATGGCCATTACGGTGGCAAGGGCTCCGATGCCCACAAGGCCGCGGTCACTGGCGATACCGTCGGCGATCCCTACAAGGATACTGCCGGTCCCGCCGTCAACCCGATGATCAAGATCACCAACATCGTTGCGCTGTTGCTGTTGGCGATCCTGGCGCATTAGGCGCTAAAGATGAGGCGTCATGATCCGATCAGGCTGGATCGGATCATGATCTCATCTGTTTGCTGCTCGTTGTGCTGCTAGTTGAAGCTGAGCAGCTTGAACAAGGGCGTCAGGTAGCTGAGCTCCTGGCCGGAGGTCGGAGTGGTTCGGCTGATGAAGTCGAAAATCCTGCCGTCCTGCAAACCGTAATTGGCAAGCCGCTGGACCCGCCGGTTCTTGTCGAAATAGACGGCGATGACGCGTTGGTCGACGACCTTCTGGTTCATGAATGCCACCGTGCGTTCCGAGCGCTGGGAGATGTAGTAGAACACCTCGCCGTTGAGAGTGGCGACGGTCGAAGGCGTTCCCATCACGATCAGGACCTGATCCTGGCTCGCGCCGATCGGAAGTTGCTCGAGGGCGCCGGGCGGAAGGATGTAGCCCTTCTGGAACTGCTCGCCGGTGCAGGCGCCCAGCACGGCGCATACGAGGGCGACGGCTGCGGTGGTTCGGATGACGCGCCAACTCGCAGCGATACGGAGGGCGCGCGGGCGTGAGCGGCGGCTCGGTTCAGCCATGTGGAGCTGGCCTTGTCGCTTGCATCACGCGGAGCGTTGACGTACCGGGCAGCACGCAGCAATCCAACAGGAGCGGGCCATTGGGGCTCGCTTGTGGAACCCCACGATGGTTTGGCCATTCGATCACTTCAGAAAACCCCCGCTGCAGGTGCGCCGCACCATTGAGACCATCTATGGCATGATCGTGACGCAAGCACGAGAGCCGCTGTTTTACCGGGAACTGGGTGTCGCGGATACGGTAGATGGCCGGTTTGACGTATTGGTTCTGCACCTGTGGATGGTGCTGCGGCGGATGAAGACGATGGAGAACAGCGTCGTGCTGAGCCAAGGCCTGTTCGATCGGTTCTGCGAGGACATGGACGGTAATTTGCGCGAGATGGGCGTAAGCGACCTCAAAGTACCCAAACGCATGCAGGCGTTCGGTGAGGCTTTCTACGGCCGATCGG
>JAICIT010000280.1 GCA_025960445.1 Bradyrhizobium sp.
GCGGCGAGGCCGGTGATGGCCAAACCGATGGTCATGTAATTGTAGATGCGCAGCATGTAGGCGCGCAGACCGGCGTCGACGGTCGCGGCATCAATGCGCCCGGCGGCCCGGCCGAAGGGAGAAGCGTAGTTGCGGTCTAGGTCCGACATGGTCGAATTCCCGTTGTTGGTCCGGGACGCAAGGGTTTGCGCCGCCGGCTCGAAAGCTATCCCCGATACCGTCCTTGCTGACATAAACTTTGCGTCATCAAATCGGCGTCTCGGTAGGGTACATGTGGGAAACTAACACATTGGCCGCAAGCTTCCATGCGCGGCTGAATGTCGCTCCGCATGCCGGTTTTGGCCGCAAACGAACTTGGCGCGTTCTAAGGCATGGCCGTTTGCGGCTCACGCCGCATCCAGTCGGTTAACAGGTCATAAATTCCGCAACACCGTCGCAGGCTTCTGGTTCAACGCGAGTAGTGTGCCGGCAAGCCCCAGTCCTACCGTGACGATCAGCGCCGCCGCGACCACGCCGGCGGCGCTGCCGACCTGCCAGATGAAACTCAGCGTCATCAGCCGGGTCACGATCAGCCAGGCCGCCACCGAGCCTGCGATCACGCCGAAAATGGCGGTCGCAAAGCCGATCATCAGATATTCGAGAGCATAGGCGCCTAGCAGTCGTGCCCGGGTCGCGCCCAAGGTCTTTAGAATGACGGCATCATAGACCCGGTGTCGATGGCCGGCGGCGAGCGCCCCCCCGAGCACCAGGACAGCGGAAATCAACGTCACCGCGCTGGCGCCGCGGATCGCCAGCACGAGATTCGTGACCACATGGCCGATGGTTTCCAGAGCCTCCCGGACCCGCACGCTTGTCACCATCGGGAATGCATCGGCGACCGACTTGATGATCGCGACGTCCCCGGCCACGCTCGGATTACTCTCGGTCAAGGTCGCGATATGGCTATGCGGCGCGCCCTTGAAGGTGTTCGGCGAGAACACCAGGACAAAGTTGATGCCAAGGCTTTGCCAATCCACGGCGCGCAAATTGGAAATGGTGGCCGCAATGTCGCGGCCGAGGACGTTGACGACGATCTGGTCGCCGATCTTCAGCCCGAGCCCATCGGCAATCTTCTTTTCGATCGAGACGAGCGGCGGCCCAGTATAGTCCGGTCCCCACCATTGGCCTTCGACCAGCTTCGATCCTTTCGGGATTTCGCGGGTATAGCTCAGGCCGCGGTCGCTCTGCAGCACCCATTGGGAATCATGGGAGGGCCTCAGGTCTTCGGCCTTGACGCCGCGAGCGGCGACAATGCGACCGCGCAGCATCGGCACATCCTCGACCTCGGCCTTCGGCGCTGTCTGCTTGAGGAATGCGGCGAACCGGTCGGCTTCGTTGCTGGGTATATCGATAAAATAGAACGAAGGGGCGCGGTCCGGCAGCGCGGCCAGGAATTGCCGCCGCAAATTGCCGTCGATCTGGGTAATCGTAACCAGAACAGCTAGTCCGAGACCCAGTGACATCACCACCGACGGGGTCAACGCACCCGGCCGGTAGATGTTCGATATTGCGAGCCGCAGCATTGTAAAACGCGTGCGCGGCAGCCGCCGCGCCACTGCCATCACGCCCGCCGCAATGGCGCGCAACAATACGAAAACCGCAATCGAAGAGAGAACGAAAACCGCAGCAATGCGCTTGTCATAGGCGAGGCCGATCACCACCGCCACCAAAAGCGCGATCACGAACGCGACCAGCGCCAGATAACGCCAGCGCGGACGGTGCCATTCGGTGACCACGACCTCCCGGAATAGTGCGGCCACCGGCACGTCGTGCACGCGGCCGAGCGGCCAAAGACCAAACGCCAGCGCTGTCAAAAGTCCATAAACCAGCGAGAGCGCGAGTTCATCAGGATGCAGTGCCGGCACCACAGGCAGTGGCAACAGTTTGCCAAACACGCCGACGATAATGAATGGCAGCGCCGCGCCCGCGGCAAGACCGATGGCGGATCCGATTGCGGCGAGAACGACGACTTGCGTCAGATAAATCGTGAACACGTCACGTTCGGTCGCGCCAAGCGCCTTCAACGCGGCGATGATTTCGCGGCTTCGATCGATATGGCTCTTGATGGCATTGGCTACTCCGACGCCACCGACCAGAAGCGCGGCGAGGCCCACGAGGGTCAAAAATTGCGTGAAGCGGCTGATGGTGCGCTCAAGCTGCGGCGAAGCATTGCTGCGGCTTCGTATCTCCCAGCCGGCTTGCGGCAGCGCGCCTCGCACGTCGCTGATGAGGGCTGCCGCGGCGCGATCGTCAGCCGCATTCTCCGGAAGCTTTAGTCGATAAAGCCAACGCACCAGGCTTCCGGGCTGCAGCAACCCCGTGCTCCGCAGGCCTGCCTCGCTGATCAGGAAGCGTGGACCCAACCCGATGCCGCCGGCGAGTTTGTCAGGTTCGGCATCGACGACGCTGCGGATTTGAAAGCTCGAGCTGCCGATAGTGACGCGATCGCCAACCTTCAGATTGAGCCGCGCCAGCAGCGTGGAATCGGCGGCCGCCCCAAACGCTCCGTCGCGCTCGGCCACAACATCCGCAAGGCCCATCCGCGGTTGCAAGGCTAACTGCCCGAGCATCGGATACGCGGCATCGACCGCCTTGATTTCGACCAGAGCCAGCCGGCCGTCGGCAGTGCGCACCATTGCCGCCAAGGTCGCCGCGATTGAGACTTCTCCGCGCGAACGGAGGAACGCCACTTCATCAGGTTTGGCTTCGCGCTGGATCAGGGAGAAGGCCACATCGCCTCCGAGCAAGGTGCGACCTTCGCGTGCCAGCCCGTCTCCAAGACTGGCTGCGACCGAACCAACGCCGGCGATCGCCATCACGCCGAGCGCGATGCACGCCATCAAAACGTAAAAGCCGCGCAAGCCGCCGCGCAATTGACGTAGTGCGTAGCGCAGCGGCAACCAGGCCGCCGGCGCACGAGCGATGGATTGGCATGCAACGCTCATGAATCGGAAAGGCGGTTCGCGCTCTGGCCGTCGATCTTGCCCGATCGCAGCCGCACCACGCGGTCGCAGCGCTGAGCCAGCGCGGGATCGTGGGTCACCAGCACCAAAGTCATCCCGCGCTCGGCATGCTTGCTGAACAGCAGATCGACGATTTGCTTGCCGGTGGCTTCGTCCAGATTCCCGGTGGGTTCGTCAGCCACCAGAATCGCGGGATCGGGCGCGAGCGCGCGCGCCAGCGCAACTCGCTGCTGCTCGCCGCCAGACAATTGAGCAGGGTAATGATGCAGGCGGTCGCCAAGCCCGACCGAATTCAATTCTAAAGCCGCGCGTTCCGCTGCATCGGGATTGCCGGCCAACTCGAGTGGCACCGCGACATTTTCGAGTGCTGTCATGGTGGGGATCAAGTGAAACGACTGGAACACGATGCCGACCTGGCGGCCGCGAAAGCGGGCCAGCGCGTCCTCGTCGAGGGCATTGAAAGGGGTGCCGCTGACCACCACCTCTCCACTATCAGGACGCTCCAGTCCCGCCATCACCATCAGCAGGGTGGACTTCCCGGAGCCCGACGGCCCAACCAAGCCGATCGCCTCGCCCGGTGCCACCCGCAGGCTGATATCCTTCAGGATATGCACCCGTGCCGCGCCCGAGCCGAGCGAGAGATTGACGTTCGAGATGGAAATCGTGTCCGGCTCAAGGCTGGTCAATGACGAGGGTTCGATGAGACTGTCCATGGCTCGGTCATATGGCACTTTCGCAGCCGGGGTCGAGAGCCGCGCGCGGATGTTGATGCACATGCTCGTGTTGGGTTTCCTGGTGATGGGCCTGGATTTGACGATATCGGGATCAGCGCAAGCGCAAATGGCTCAGGCGAAGCCCCTAAAAATAGTGGTGTTGGGTGATTCGCTGAGCGCCGGCCTCGGCTTGTCGGCCTCGGCGGCTTTTCCAGACCGACTTCAAAAAGCATTGAAATCCAAGGGGATACTTGTTGAGATGATCAATGCCGGGGTGTCCGGCGACACGGCGTCCGGCGGCCGCGACCGGATCGATTGGTCGGTGCCCGAAGGGACCCAGGCGGTGATCGTCGAACTAGGCGCCAATGACGCGTTGCGCGGAATAGATCCTGCGGTCACGCGCGCCGCGCTTTCCGAAATTCTGACGCGACTGAAGGCAAGGCACATTGCGGTCTTGCTGTGCGGAATGCTTGCGCCGCCGAATTACGGCAGCGAGTATTCGGCACGATTCAATGCGATTTATCCGGATCTCGCCAAGGCCTTCAGGGTGCCGCTATATCCGTTTTTCCTGGAAGGCGTTGCCGCAGATGCCAAGCTCAATCAGGCGGATGGCCTGCATCCGACGGCGGCAGGGGTGGATGTGATCGTGAAAAACATTCTACCCACAGTGGAGGAATTTCTTGGGACGATCTCCGCGCAACGCAGTTGAAGAATTAGAACTTGTGACCTCAAGGCGGGGTTTTACCGGGCTTGCGCCTCGGCTGCTTCGCAGAGTCACATAAGTGCGCTAAATATCGATCGGTGATTCGTCGCCGGACTTGTTAAAGGGCATGCTCCCAGCACGGACGACATCGGTTGTCGCGGCTGCGGTTTTCAGGGGTCATGCCCAAGCATCGGGAGTCATGCGATGCCGCGTTTGTTCACTGGACTGGAAATTCCGGCCGAAATCGGCCAGACACTTTCCAGCTTGCGTGGCGGCCTACCGGGCGCGCGCTGGATCGATCCCGAAAATTATCATCTTAC
>JAICIT010000281.1 GCA_025960445.1 Bradyrhizobium sp.
AATCGTGCGATCACCTGAACTCCGACCGGCAGTCCGCCATCGACTTCAATAGCAGGGACGTTGACACAGGGTACGCCCATGAGCGTCCAGAGTTTGTTGAAGCGGGTATCACCGGTCGAGGCGAGCCCCTTCGGAGCGGCACCCGGCGCGGAGAAGGTTAACAGCACGTCCACCTGCTCGAATGCGCCTGATAACGCCTTTCGGCCGCGGTTCGCTGTCCTTCGCGCCTCATCGTAGTCGGCCGGACGGATCCCGCTCGTCTCATCAAGTTTCGCGCGCAGCAACGGCGGCATCGCCTCATACCGGGTCTGGTATTCCCAGGCGAGCGCCTGATGCGCCTCGAATTCCTGCACGGTCTCGTGCGCGCCCCAAGCTTCCGCCAGCGCCTCGGGTAAATCGAGCGTGCGAACGGAAGCGCCGGCGCGTGCCGCCGCATCAGCCGCGACGCGCAGCGCTTTCGTACTTTCCTCGTCCGGCGCGCTCGCAAAATCCTGGGTCACGATGCCAACACGCAGGCGCTCGATTGGCGGACCCGGCAAAAGTTCAGGCCGGCTGGTGATGGCTGACAAGCCGTGCGCCAGATCCCGCACACCCGCGGCGAACAGGCCGACAGTATCCAACGTCCACGAAAAACATTTCACGCCGACCGTCGGTAGCATCCGGAACGAGGGCTTGATCGCAGCCACGCCGCAATATGAAGCAGGTCGTATCACCGAACCGCCGGTCTGCGTGCCCAGCGCGAGCGGGATCATGCCGGCCGCGACCGCCGCCGCCGAGCCTGACGACGATCCGCCCGGCGTATGATCTGGATTGCGCGGATTGCGCGTAGCGGTCGGATCGCGCGAGGCGAACCCGGTGGTGGTGGTCTTGCCAATCACGGTCGCCCCGGCCTGTTTCAGCATCATCACCACGGGCGCATCCGCGCGCGGCCGCCAGCCTGCGTAAATCTTCGATCCCATTTCAGTCGGAAGATCTGCCGTGTCGATAATATCCTTCACGCCCACCGCGATGCCGCGCAACTGACCTCTATTTGAAGCGACGCTGTTCTCGGCGCGACAAACAAAAGCACCGATGGCTTTTTCGCGCGCGTCGATCGCCTTGCACGACTGGGCAATGGCCGCCTCGGGCGAAAGATCTCCGGATTCGATACGGCTTTGGAGTTCGGCGAGTGAGATCATCGGCATCATTCCTGCGAAAAAGCCCGGACCGCTTTTACGTATCGGGCCGAGATGGGGCAAGCGGCCGAGGCTGGTACCCGTATTAGGTTCACTACGGGATTGCCCACACGTTCAAGTTGATCCACAGTCCGCCGCGCGAGGACGACATGGATCAACGAACACCAGTCACAACCCATCTGAATGAGGCGCAGCGGATCGATTGGCTGCGCCTCATCCGCAGCGACAACGTCGGGCCGCGCACGTTTCGATCGCTGATCAACCATTTTGGCAGCGCCCGAAGCGCGCTGGATAGGCTACCTGCGCTGGCGCAGCGGGGCGGCGCAGCGCGGCCGGCGCGTATCTGCAGCGAGCAAGATGCGCAGGCCGAGATCGCCGCCAGCAATCGCATAGGCGTCAGTCTTCTTGCACCGGGCGAGACCGGCTATCCGCCCCGGCTTGCAGCGCTTGAGGACGCCCCACCGCTGCTCGCGGTCCGCGGCACACCGGAGGCGCTGATGCGACCGATGATCGCGGTTGTCGGTTCACGCAATGCCTCGGGCGCCGGATTGAAATTTGCCGGCGCAATTGCGCGCGATCTCGGCGATGCGGGATTCGTTATCGCATCGGGATTGGCGCGCGGCATCGATCAGGCCGCGCACCGCGCCAGTTTGGCCAGCGGCACTGTCGCCGTGCTGGCAGGCGGCCATGACAGGATCTACCCGCCCGAGCACGAAGACTTGCTGACACAATTGCTGGACGCCGGCGGAGCCGCGATTTCCGAGATGCCGGTTGGGCACGTGCCCCGCGCTCGGGATTTTCCGAGGCGAAACCGGCTGATCTCGGGCACCTCGCTCGGAGTCGTGGTTGTCGAGGCCGCTCATCGCTCGGGCTCGCTGATCACGGCGCGCGTTGCCGCCGAACAGGGTCGCGAGGTTTTCGCCGTGCCAGGCTCGCCACTTGATCCGCGCGCAGCCGGGACTAACGACTTAATCAAGCAGGGCGCGACCCTGACGACGGGAGCATCCGACGTCATCGATGCCGTCGAGCCGATCATGGGACGGCCACTCGCGGTTCGCGAAGCCGAGGACGAACCTCTGGCTCCCGAGCCCAATGCCAGCGATCGCGACCGCCTGATCAGTCTGCTCGGGCCAAGCCCGATCCTGCTCGACGATCTGATCCGCATGGCTGGGACCTCGCCCGCGATCGTTCGCACCGTGCTGCTGGAGCTTGAGCTTGCCGGACGGCTCGAACGGCTGGGCGGAGGACTGGTCTGCCTGATCTGAGCGCGGGGAACCGCCGCTTCGCGAAAAGGACCGGAACCTCCTATTTTTCGTCGGTGATAGGCCCGTTGGACCACAACTAACCCGTGCAATTTACAACCATTTAGATAGGAAATTGCCGCCAAAACCGGGTTCGCCGCAATCTGGCCATTTGACAGGGGGCTCTGCTGCACCCATGTTCGAGACGAAACGGCCGACGCGAATCTCGCGGAGCAGGCCTTTATTTTTCCCCTAAGCCATTGGAATGACATGAATATCGTCATTGTCGAGTCGCCGGCGAAAGCCAAGACGATCAATAAATATTTGGGAGCCTCCTACGAGGTTCTGGCCTCGTTCGGCCATGTCCGGGACCTTCCGGCAAAGAACGGGTCCGTTGATCCTGATGCCAACTTCCAGATGATCTGGGAGGTTGATCCGAAAGCGGCCGGGCGCCTGAACGACATCGCGAAGGCATTAAAGGGCGCCGATCGGCTGATCCTGGCGACCGACCCTGATCGCGAGGGCGAGGCAATCTCCTGGCATGTGCTGGAAGTGTTGAAGGAGAAACGTGCGCTCAAGGACCAGAAGATTGAGCGTGTGGTGTTCAACGCGATCACCAAACAGGCGGTATCCGAAGCGATGAAGCATCCGCGCCAGATCGATGGTGCGCTGGTGGATGCTTACATGGCGCGCCGCGCGCTGGATTATCTGGTCGGCTTCACGCTCTCGCCCGTGTTGTGGCGGAAATTGCCAGGCGCGCGTTCCGCGGGAAGAGTTCAGTCGGTGGCACTGCGCCTGGTCTGCGACCGCGAACTGGAAATCGAAAAATTCGTTCCGCGCGAATACTGGTCCCTGCTCGCTACCTTGACGACGCCACGCGGCGAAGCATTCGAGGCACGGCTGGTCGGTGCGGACGGCAGGAAGATACAGCGTCTCGACATAGGCACCGGGGCCGAAGCCGAGGATTTCAAGAAGGCGATCGAGGCGGCAAGTTTCACCGTGTCGAGCGTCGAGGCGAGGCCCGCACGGCGCAATCCGCAGGCGCCGTTCACCACTTCGACCCTGCAGCAGGAAGCCAGCCGCAAATTGGGGTTCGCGCCAGCTCACACCATGCGGATCGCGCAGCGGCTCTATGAGGGCATCGATATCGGTGGCGAGACCACGGGCCTCATCACCTATATGCGAACCGACGGCGTTCAGATCGATAACTCGGCGATCACCCAGGCGCGCAAGGTCATCGGCGAGGACTATGGCAACGCCTACGTGCCGGACTCCCCGCGGCAGTACCAGGCCAAGGCCAAGAACGCACAGGAAGCGCACGAAGCTATCCGTCCGACCGATCTGTCGCGCCGACCTGGCGAGATGCGCCGCCGGCTCGATACCGATCAGGCCCGGCTGTATGAATTGATCTGGATCCGCACCATCGCCAGCCAGATGGAATCCGCTGAATTGGAGCGTACCACGGTCGACATCACGGCGACGGCAGGTTCGCGTGTGCTCGAACTGCGCGCCAGCGGCCAGGTGGTAAAATTCGACGGTTTCCTCGCCCTCTACCAGGAAGGCCGCGATGATGACGGCGACGATGATGATAGTCGCCGCCTCCCCGCCATGAGCCAAGGAGAAGCGCTCAAGCGGCAGGATCTTTCGGTCACGCAGCACTTTACCGAGCCGCCGCCACGTTTTTCCGAAGCTTCGCTGGTGAAGCGAATGGAGGAACTGGGAATTGGTCGACCGTCGACTTACGCCTCGATCCTGCAGGTGTTGAAGGATCGCGGCTACGTCAAGCTGGAGAAAAAGCGCCTGCATGGCGAGGACAAGGGGCGCGTTGTCGTCGCCTTCCTCGAGAACTTCTTCGCCCGCTATGTCGAATATGATTTTACCGCTGACCTGGAAGAGCAACTCGATCGCATCTCGAACAACGAGATTTCCTGGCAGCAGGTGCTCAAGGACTTCTGGCGCGACTTCATCGGCGCCGTCAATGACATCAAGGATCTCCGGGTAACGCAGGTGCTGGATGCGCTCGACGACATGCTGGGGCCGCACATCTACGCACCCCGCGAGGACGGCGGCGATCCCCGGCAGTGCCCGAGTTGCGGAACGGGAAGGCTCAACCTGAAAGCCGGAAAATTCGGCGCGTTCGTCGGCTGCTCGAATTATCCGGAATGCCGCTATACCCGCCCGCTTGCCGCAGATGGCGAAGCAAGCGCCGATCGTATCCTCGGCAAGGATCCGGTCTCCGGTCTTGACGTAATGGTAAAGGCCGGACGCTTCGGACCCTATATCCAACTCGGCGAGCAGAAGGATTATGC
>JAICIT010000282.1 GCA_025960445.1 Bradyrhizobium sp.
ATTGGCGCATGTAAGTCCCTCTCGCGAATAGCAATGTCGAACAGTAATAGGCGGGGATAATACAACCGCTGACCGGGGACGCAATCGACGTCTTGCTTGGATGGCGCTTCTTGCGACGGACGAGTCTCTATCCTGGTTTGTGGAATTGGAGCGGGACGGACTTGCCACCGCTCACAAGGGCTGATTCGCTGTTATCGGCAACCAGGCTGACCCATTAACCGTCGCACTGCTAGTCGCCTACGGCGTTCCTGCCGCGACCCAGCGCGAACTGTCCAACCGGACCCTCAACGTGGAATTCAATTCCGGTCATGTTGGCAAATAAATCGATGTTGTTGGTTCCAATCGCACAGCCACCCAACCCCATATCGGTGGCCATCAAGTACATCGTCTGGATGACTGCGCCCACATCCTTCAATATCAGCGAGTAAGCGATCGAGCCGTATTTCCAGGACACGCGTGCAAAGCGGGCGGCGACCGTGATCAGAATCTGGGGCGGGGCGGCCGCATCCATCGCGAATTCGGCCGCCGCAAACAGTGTTTTGAGTTCGTGCTGCCGCGCAGCGATCGGCACTAGCGCATGTCGGTCTGCATCATAGTGATAGAATCCCGACGCAAGTCCTTCGCAACTGGCGACGGCGAGATATAGCTCCAGTTCGTACGCACTGCCTCCCGATGGGTACGGCCGGGCGGCGTAGGCGACCTCAGGAGCATCCTCGGTAAGGTCCAGCTTGCTCTTCCATTTTCTACGCACCCGTGCGGTGGCACCGAGAAATCGCGCAACCTCACCCAGCGTGATCGGTCGCTTGTCATCGAAATCACGCGTCGAGTGACGCTCACTCAAAATCCTGGCGAACGGCGAAATCGTTTCCGAGCGCGTTGACGAAAGCGCGCGCAAGTCGATTGTTTTCCCGGGCCAGCGCGGACGCACCGCGGGTGGGGGAGATATTACGCCCGCATAGGGATAAAGCCCACCCGATGGATTGGCGTGCCGGCCTTCGGTGCTGCGCGCATGGAACGCAAGATCGTGAAAATCCCAAAGCGCGAGGTTCTCGTCACCTTCGCTGAGTCGCAGTCCGCCGCCGCTTGCCACGTCAACTTTTAAAAGAATCTTGCAGTCCACCAGCAAAGCGAGCAGCTCTAGTCCAGGAAAGCCGCGCTGCCGTCTCAATCCGCTGATCTTTTGAGGTGTGCACAAAGCGGCGAGGGCGGTTGCGATCCTGGGGTCGCAAATCCGGACCAGTGCCCCGGCCAGGGGCGATTCCAAAATCATCTCATTGCCACGCCGCCGCAGGTAGGCGAACCGCGACAAAACGAGCGTTGCCCCGGGACTTAGCTTTAGAGTTCGCGGCCAATAAATGGCCATTTGTGGTTCAATGATCACGTCGTCTTTTTTGCGGACGGCGCCAAAGCGGTATTCCAACAGCCCATGTTGCGCCAATCGCCGCACCAATCGTTCGAGTTCCTGATCGGCGGCTCGTCTAGTTCCTGCAAAGGAGGCGAGTGGCAGACCTGAGCGAAGCTCGTCAGCACGCCTGCACACCTCCTCACTGAAATGGCCCAAGGGGACACCATGACCATCGAAGCAGGCAAGGATATTTCCGTCGGCGTGAGCTTCGAGCGCGACCTGCTTGATCAGCCTGGCGGAAATAGTCGGAGGCGGGGTCGAGGAAACTCGGCTTTTTCGGGGGCGCAAACCAGATACTCAGGTGTGGGGTAGAAACGGCGTGAGTTCGCCCTCTGGCAGAGGCCGCTCCAATAACCCCAGCCTCACTGGAACGTCGTAAAGCCGGCCCGGCGCGAAGCGGCGATAGAAATGCCGCAACCCTGGAGCGATGACCCTGACGACCGGCACGCCGACGTCCGGCCGGGTCTGATTGAGCACCAGAAAATCGAGACCGGCTCGCCGGGCGATCTCGACACAAGCATCGACTTGTTCGCGAGTGTTGCCGTGGAGTCCGAACTTCTCGCCGGAGCGGGAATAGTTCGTCGGCTTCCCACTCGGGGTTAGAAAGGGGTGCTCCTGCAGGTGCAGCGGAGTGGTACCATCGAGGCTCGACTTTTCGCCAGTCCCGCCTCCCATCAGGCCAATGGACAGAAACTGGTTCAGCTCCGTCAACGCACGCAGCAAGGCGATCCGGCTATCGAAGTGGGCCCCGGACCCGAACTCGATATTCTCCCGGCCGTTTTGCATCCAGTGCAAGATCGCAACGAATGAGGGAATGCCGAGATCGTTGGTCACATCGAGCACCCATAGCCGGCGTCCGGAATCGGCAAGCTGCGCCTGGAGATCGCGAACGTAGGAGTCGTCGAATTGGCTCAGGTCCACTTCCGGCCGCCGCAAGCGGTTGTACCACCAGATGGCGTAAGAATCCCGTTCGGCTAGCTCAAGAAATCCCTGAACGATTGCTTCCTCAAGCGTATTACCGGCGGCGCAGCCATTGGAATCCGCGTGGAAGGCGGCAGGGCCGGTATAGAAAAAATACAGAAGACTGGTCGGAACGTATTTGAAGGCGTTGTCCCGCAGCGACCAGACGGGCGACCACTCGATCCTCGCGGACTGATCAAAAGCCGGCGGGGCCATTTGTGTGTGATCGGCCTCGTTCTCCGTCTGCTGGTTCAAAGACGATTGCGATTGGGCGTCGCTGAATAGCAGGATGTCGTTGGGACGAATGGCTTCGCCCGGAGCGAAATCCGTGAAGCGACGCATCCTCCTGATCTCGTCGTTCTGGAAAATTCCCGAATAGCGCTCGATAGCTTCCATCAACGCGCTGGCCTCACCTTGTTCGGCTGTACTGCCCTTGCCGAAGCTGCCGCCAGTCAGGCCCGCCCTGAGTTGATCGACGTTTTGGGCTGGCGCTGAAAAGTTATGAGCCGCAAAGTAATTGGTATTCATCGGCAGATCGGCTTCGATCCGCTCGAGCCGGGTGACCACGCCGGTGAGGGGACTCACATGCTTCCGAAAACGCGCGACCGTGCTCCGCGAGGAGACGGTGCGGTATCCACCACTGGTCATGAACAGTTTGTCGCCGGCTCCGAGCTCAATGGGCTCCGGTGATCGGCGCGGGTCCAGCAGTTTCTTGCGGCCGCAAGTCGGGCATTGCGGCCGAGCGGTCACGAAATGTTTGGCGATGGTCGAGCCTAACAGGTCGAGGCTGACGATGTGATTGCGCAACTCGGTACGGAAACCGGTGGCAATCGCTTTGGCGATCTCCAGAGCAGCAAGCTGGATCGCGCTTTGTCCGACTGTGTTGTTCACGAGCGGAGACGCCGCGAGCGGACCTTCCGTTTCGCGGTCGAGAAAGCCCTTGACCTCCCGGTTTCTTATCATGCGGTCGAACAGGCAAGTCCAACAGGCGCTTTCTCCGGGGATGAAAACAGGGCCCACCAGCGGAAACGCTCCAGACGGCTGAACGAGTAGCCAGAGCGAGCGGTCCGACACACGTTGTCGATTCAACTCGCCCAAGCGCCGATCGAGATAATCACTCACCATGGTGATCGTCAGATCGGGAGCGCGACTTACGACGCGAACGCCAAGCTCACGGAGTGCGTTGCCGAGTTCGGTTTCGCCCTGCACCCCGAGCGACTGGATGCGAACCCGGCAATTCCGCAAGTTTTGCTGCGCCATCTCGGGCGGCATCCCGAGACTCGCCCAATATCCTGCAACGGCGTTAGCCGAGGAGGGTGAAGCTGGAACTATGTAGCGGCGCTCAAGCAGCCGATTGAAGGCTTCCTCGATCTTGTCCGACGGAAACCGCCATTGGAGGTCGCCAACAAGTTGTCGAAAACTTCGTCCGCCCTCGGCTATGGCAGAGGCGAGAGCGCAATAAAGCTCGCCGTGAAGAAAGAACTTCCGGTCTTCGGAGTAGAGACATACGACATCGGGCGGTAATAAATAGACTGTGAAATTCGGCGCAAAGCGCGGAGTGTAGTTGCCGGCCATGCGCCCTGAGGTGTTGGTCCCGCGCTTCATGGTGTTAGCGCGTGCAGCTGACGCAGCGCTCGGCGTCGCGCATCCGCGAAGGAGTGGGATCTCCAGTTCGGGGATGCTTCAACGCTGCACATCGATCGCTCCACGATCATCGATGAGACCATGGCAGGCGCTTGGTGGCCAAACAGGACATGCATCGGCCGGGTCGATTTCATCGGACCCGGCCAGAATGAGTTTGTCATCAGTGTATTGAGAAATCGGTCCGCTCTAGCACCAGCGGCAAGCTCCCCACGAGAGGCAGCAGCCTCCGCAGCCACCTCCGCACCCGCAGCCCCTGCAACCTCTGCAGCCACGGCAACCTCTGCATCCCCGGCAGCCACCGCAGGCGCGCGCTACCTGGACGCCGTTCCGCGCGGCTCCGCTGTCCTCCTTGTCGAAGACGTAAAACGTGGCCAGACTGACGTCGGAGATTTCCTCTTCACCGAGGGTGATCTGGTGACCCGGCGCGAGATTTGGCGCTGTTGGCTGATCTTGAGCCGGCGCAACCGCAGCCGACGCGCCGCCCGCCAAGGAGAAAGTTAATCCCGCGGCGCCCAAAACCGGTGCGGCTTTGGTAACGCGCTTCGACGCTTGCTTCACTCGTGCCATGGTCGCTTCCTCCATACTTTGCAATTTCGTGTAGAGTTCAGCTCCTCAATCCTACGCTCCAGTACGGCACCCTGCAAGGCTGGTTGCTAACTGGACATGATCGCACCGCTTAAGTTCATGTTGATGAATGAGAGGGCTGATTTGA
>JAICIT010000283.1 GCA_025960445.1 Bradyrhizobium sp.
GGAAATCGGCACTATTAGCGCTGCGATCAGGCAGTTATTGCCGGAATCGTCGGCGAAGTGACTGGAGCCCATGCTTCCTAATTTAGACCAGCGATTGCAAAAACTTAAACGGCAACGGCTGGCCACAGGAGCAGGGCTTCTGGTGCTTGCGGGCGCCGTGCTCTACGGGCTTATGCATGCCGGCGGGACCCCGCATGGGGCTTCCGACCTGTCGAGCCAGTCGCGAAAGGGGCTCCAGCGTTACACGCCGACCGGCGCCGAATGGGCGACCTTGACGGTCGAAACCGTCAGCGAGCATGCCTTCCGGTCCGAGACCGTGACCGAAGGCAAGGTCGCGGTCGATGAGGATCGCTCGACGCCGGTGTTTTCACCCTATGCCGGGCGCGTGACGAAGCTGTTGGTCCGGCCGGGCGACAGCGTTGTGCAAGGGCAGCCGCTGTTCGTGATCGAGGCAGCCGATACTGTCCAGGCGCAGAACGACTTTATCGCGGCCATGACGGCGCTCAACAAGGCCAGGTCGGCCCTCGACCTCGCGCAAATACAAGACAAACGCGCCAAGGACCTGTTTGAGGGCAAGGCCGTTCCGCTAAAGGATTATCAGCAGACCCAGGCAACCTTGATTCAGGCACAGAATGATTTGCGCTCGTCTCAAACGGCGCTGGAGGCGGCGCGAAACAAGCTGCGAATCCTCGGCCTGACCGACGAGGCGATCTCAACCTTCCAGGAGAAGGGCAGCATCAATCCGAATACCACGATCTTCTCGCCGATTGCCGGGACGGTGGTGCAACGGAAGGTCGGACCAGGACAATATGTAAACTCGGGGTCCAGCGATCCGGTCTTCGTGATCGGCGACCTCTCGACCGTGTGGCTCACCGCTTTTGTCCGCGAAAGTGATGCTTCGAAGGTTTCGGTCGGGCAGGAGATCGCTATCAATGTTCTGGCGCTGCCGGGCCGGACATTGACCGGACACATCAACTATGTCGCCGCGGCGATCGATCCCGCGACACGGCGGCTTCTGGTCCGTGCCACGCTCGACAATAAGGACGGTCTGTTGAAGCCGGAGATGTTCGCCAATGTGACGATCTATTCCGCCGGCGATCACCCGGCGGTGGGCGTACCCAAGCAGGCGCTGATCTATGAAAGTAATCAGGTTCGAGTCTGGGTCGCGCACGAAGACAAGTCGATCGAACTGCGTCAGATCAAGACCGGGCTGACAAATGGCGATCTGGTCGAGGTCGACGGCAATTTAAGGCCTGGCGAGCGGATCGTCACCAAGGGCAGCCTGTTCATTGATCGCGCGGCATCCGGAAGCTAACGCAACCCCTCCATTGAAAGCTTCGATCTGAATGGATCGCCTTGTCGCCATTGCCGTCGCCCGGCGCTACCTGATGGTGGGCCTGCTCGCCGTCGTCATGGCCGGCGGGTTGATCGCGTTCAGGCAGCTCAACATTGAAGCCTATCCCGATCCGACTCCGCCGATGGTCGACGTCGTGACGCAGAGTCCGGGACTATCTTCCGAAGAGATCGAACGCTACATCACGATCCCGATCGAGACGCAGGTCGCGGGGATCAAGAACCTGCGCACCATCCGGACAATTTCACTTTACGGATTGTCCGACGTCAAATTGCAGTTCTCGTTCGACTACACTTATGACGAGGCGCTGCAACAGGTGTTGAACCGGCTCTCGCAGCTCGCGCCATTACCGGGCAACGTGCAGCCGGGAATTTCGCCGCTCAGCGCAATTGGTGAAATCTACCGTTATCGTTTGGTCGGGCCGCCGAACTATAGCGTGCTCGACCTGAAAACGTTACAGGATTGGGTCCTGCAACGCCGCTTCCGAGCGGTGCCCGGCGTGATCGATGTCACGGGCTGGGGAGGCAAGACCAAGACTTACGAATTGCAGGTCGACTTCAACAAGCTGGTCGCCAATGGACTCACGCTGCCGCAACTGCTCCAGGCGGTCGGCAATTCCAACATTAACGTCGGCGGAAATACAGTCGACATCGGCAGTCAATCGGCCGTGGTGCGCGGCGTCGGCCTGATCCGGTCGATCGATGATCTTGCCAACACGATGGTATCTCAGAGCGGCGGCAACCCGGTGCTGGTGAAAGATATCGCCAAGGTCACCGTCGGCGAGAAGCCGCGGCTCGGCATCGCCGGACTCGATCAGGACGACGACATCGTCCAGGGTATCGTGCTGATGCGACGGGGCGAGCAGAGTTCGCCCACGATCGCGCGCGTCGAGCAGTTGGTGGCGTCGATCAACAGTTCGAGCATCCTGCCGCCGGGCGTGCAGATCGAGCGCATCTACGACCGCAAGGATCTCATCGACATCACGACCGCAACCGTGCTGCACAACATGGTGCTTGGCATTTTGCTGATCGTGCTGCTGCAGTGGGTCTTCCTCGGCGATCTCAGAAGCGCGCTGATCGTAGGCGCCACCATTCCGTTCGCGCTGTTTTTCGCCGTTATCATTCTGGTCCTGCGCGGCGAATCCGCCAATCTGTTATCAGTCGGCGCTATCGATTTCGGACTGATCGTGGACGCCACCGTGATTATGGTGGAAGCAATCTTCCGGCGCCTTTCGCAAACCACAGAGCTTTCCGAGGTCGAACAAAGCCATATCTCGTTCGACACGACGATGGGCATGAAGAGCCATGCTATCCTCTCGGCCGCCGCCGACGTGTCGCGTTCGATCTTTTTTGCCGCGGCCATCATCATCGCTGCTTTCCTGCCGCTGTTCACGTTGAGCGGGGTTGAAGGCAACATCTTCGGACCGATGGCGCGGACCTATGCCTACGCGTTGGCGGGCGGCCTGCTCGCGACTTTCACCATAACGCCGGCCTTGAGCGCGATCATTCTGCCGTCGCACATGCGTGAAACCGAGACCCGGATCATGCTGTTCCTGCATCGGTTGTACGAGCCCGTGCTGGGCTGGGCGATGGAGAATCGTAAACTGGTGATGGGCGGCGCGGCCGGTCTCGTGGTCATGACGCTGGTGTTCGGTCGCCTGTTGGGACTCGAATTCTTGCCCAAGCTTGAGGAGGGCAATCTCTGGATTCGCGCGACGTTGCCGCCGACGATCTCGCTGCAGGAAGGAAATGCCTACGTGAACGGCATGCGCAAGCTGATCCGGGCCCGGCCGGAGGTCGAAGCGGTAGTGTCACAGCACGGAAGGCCTGATGACGGCACCGACGCCGCCGGCCTGTTCAATGCGGAGTTTTTTGCGCCGCTGAAACCCGCCAGCGAATGGCCTGGTACGCGTGACAAGGAAGAACTCACCGCGCAATTGCTGGGACAGTTGCAGGACAAATTCCCCGGCGTCGAATTCAACTTTTCGCAATACCTGCAGGACAACGTTTCGGAGGCAGTCTCCGGTGTCAAAGGCGAAAACTCCATCAAACTGTACGGCAACGATCTGCAGGCGCTGACGGACACGGCCAATAAAATCAAATCGGTGCTCGCAACCGTGCAGGGGATCACGGATCTCGCCGTATTCACGTCGCTCGGTCAGCCCACGATTCAGATCGATATCGATCGTGCCAAGGCCGCGCGTTACGGCCTTTCGCCCGGTGACATCAACGCCACCATCAAGGTGGCGATTGGTGGCGACAGCGCCGGCGACCTCTACGAGCCGGGAAGCGACCGGCATTTCCCCATTATCGTCCGCCTGGCTCCGGAGTATCGAAAGAGCGCGGAGGCAATCCAGAATTTGCGCATCGGCGCCGCGGGACCGAATGGCACCATCAGCCAGATTCCCTTGAGCGAAGTGGCGTCGATCAACCTGGTATCGGGCGCGGCCTACATTTATCGAGAACAGCAGGAACGATATCTGCCAATCAAGTTCTCGGTGCGCGAACGCGACCTCGGCGGTGCGATCCGGGAAGCGCAAGCCAAGGTCGCCGATCAAGTGCAACTCCCGCCCGGTTCGCGGCTCGAATGGGTGGGTGAGTTCGGCAATTTGCAGGACGCAATCAAGCGGCTATCGATCGTGGTGCCGATTAGCCTCGTGCTCATAGCCGTGCTGTTGTGGTTCAATTTCGGTTCGATGGTGGACACGCTGCTTGCGATGAGCGTGATTCCGATGGCGATCTTCGGCGGCGTGGTCGGACTGGTGGTCTCGGGTATCCCATTCAGCGTATCGGCGGCGATCGGGTTCATCGCGCTGTTCGGAATCGCCGTGATGGACGGCATCATCATCCTGTCGCAATTCAATCAGCTGATCGACGAGGGCTTTGATCGGGTGAGGGCGGTGATCCGCACCGGCGAATTGCAATTGCGGCCGGTCTTGATGACCTGCGTCGTCGCCGGCGTTGGACTGCTGCCGGCGGCGATGTCGACGGGCATCGGATCGCAAGTGCAGAAACCGCTCGCGGTCGTGGTGGTCACCGGTATGATGCTGGCGCCCCTTGTCATCCTGGTGACGTTGCCGGTGTTGATTTCTTTCTTCTCGCGCCGGCCGAGGTAAATCTCCGATTGGATCAGGCGATGATCGGCGAGCCGCTCAGAAATTGTAAAGCCGCGCTGGATTGTCGACCAGAATCTTCTTCCTGATTGCGGCATCCGGCGCCCATATCGGCAGCTGATTGATCAACCGGCCGTCGTCGATATGAAACAGCGGCGTCACGTCGGTGGGCTTCTTGCCGGGTGGGGTTACGGAATTTGGATGCGGCCAATCGGTCCCACAGATTATGCGATCGGAATTAGCCGCAATCA
>JAICIT010000284.1 GCA_025960445.1 Bradyrhizobium sp.
CCTCTCGCTCGGCTGCGACACCCGCGACAAGTTCAGTGAGGACGCGCTGCGCTACGAACGCATCGTCATCATGACCGACGCCGACGTCGACGGCGCCCACATCGCGACGCTTCTGATGACCTTCTTCTTCCAGGAAATGCCCGAGCTCGTCCGCCGCGGCCACCTGTTCCTCGCCCAGCCCCCGCTCTACCGCCTGACCAGCGGCGCGAAGACCCTGTACGCCCGCGACGACGCCCACCGCGCCGAGCTCGAAGCCACCGAGTTCAAGGGCAAGAAGGTCGAGGTCTCGCGGTTCAAGGGCCTCGGCGAGATGAACCCGAACCAGCTCAAGGAAACCACGATGGACCCGGCCACGCGGTCCATGCTCAAGGTAACCCTCCCCAGCGCCTACGAAGACCGCCAGCCGATCAAGGATTTGGTCGAGCGGCTCATGGGGCGCGATCCGGCGCAAAGATTTGAGTTCATTCAGAGCCGGGCGTCAGCCGTGGATGAGGAAGAGATCGATGCTTAGAAGCCGCAGATTGTGAATTGACGCGATCAGCAGTAACGAAAATTGCTCGGGTCACCCATGTCGGGAGGCAGAGCGGTGCTGTTTTCTCAAGCATTCAATATCGGAAAATCTCAACCGGAGCTCGACTTCGTCGATATCGATGTCGATCTAGATTTTCCGCTCTATTTTGATCCTTCAACCTTCCTGGACGGCGACGATGAGTTCAGCAAAGACTGCGCTGACGATATTTACGATTTTTTCGACGCAGTGATGGAAGCAATTCGTCAAGGCGATCGCCATCGTGGTGTCGAATTGCTTGCTGCTCTGCGGGAACCCAATGACACTCACTTAGGTGTTTCCAAAGGCAAACCCGCCGGAAGAGGGCTCGGGCCGGGTCAAGCCGCGAAGGTCTATCGGAGCTTAGCTGGCAGCAAGGCTATCGGCACGAGTCTGATAACGGACCTAAGCGACTATGCGATGTTCATCGACGGAATAGGACCTGACAAAATCTCGGATATCACGACGAACATTATTCGTGAGAGGCTGCTTACCTATACAATTGAGCAATGTGATTTGAACGGCGTACAACTTCATCCTAGTCTGCCGTCTGGTCTCGTCTGGGACAGAAAGAATCGGAAATGGAAGCAAAAGTACGTGGATCGGCCCTACTACGATGACGCGCCAATTTTGCTCGTTCCGAAGCGCTATGTGAAATGGCAGGGTGCGGTCAGCAAGCGTACAAGATCGTACTACAAGTCTTTCGTCAGAAATTTCATCAAAGAAGAACAGCTCCGCACTAACGGTCCACTAGTCAGTGTAATTAAACGCGGCAAGCGCGAGGAGAAGGTTGTTCTTCTCGGAGATATCGAGAAGAAGTACCCTGGAACGAAAAAGTTTTTGGTAGAGTTTTCAAGCAAACATCCGAATGAATACGAGAAATTCAAAAAGACGGTTATCAAACACAATCCCGTTGCGGATGCCGCAATCTTTGAGGAGCGGGATGAGGAGTTCTTTGACCCCGAATTTGCAGAGGGTTTGATCGGCGCGCTCAAAGCGGTACCCGCCGGCAAAAGACACGCCTCGGACTATCACCGCCTGATTGTCGGCATACTGCAATTCCTCTTTTATCCCGCATTGACGGCACCGCGGATCGAAACTCCCATCAATGAGCGAAGAAAGCTCATTGATATTACCTATGTAAACGCAGCCGACGTCGGGTTTTTTCGACGATTGCGTGACGACAGCGATATCAAGGCCCGTTGGGTCATGGTGGAGTGCAAGAACTACTTTGACGACCCCAAGAATCCGGAATTTGATCAGCTCGCTATGCGGTTTAGTAACCTAAGGGGACAATTCGGATTGTTACTTCATCGTAGTTCAAAAGACCGGCAGGCCATCTTGGCGCGATGCAAAGACATCGCGCAGGCAGGAAAGGGGTTCGTAGTCGCCGTCGATGATGACGACATCATTTATATGCTTGGTGAAATTGCTGCGCATCGCCGATCGAATGTAAGCAGGTTAATCGAAACCCGCTTCTCTGAACTGCTTTCGTGAGGTCCGAAGGTGCGACTGCGCTGGCGGTAAAGGAATTCCCCTCACCACCTTCTCCGCCACCCTCCGCGCCAGCCGCCTCCCCACAATCCTCCCGTCAGCAGCCGGATCACCAGCAGCAGCACGATTGCGCCGATCGCCGCGTTGACGAAGGCGCTGACGATTCCGGTGCCCAGGTGCGCGCCGATCCGCGGCAGCAGCCAGTTGCCGATGAACGCGCCGATGATCCCGACCAGCAGGTCGCCGAGGATCCCGAACCCCGCGCCGCGCACCACCCTGCCGGCGAGCCAGCCCGCGACGATCCCGACAATGATGATGACCAGCAGGCTCTGATTGGACAAATGCATCACTCACCTCCGCTTCGGCGTCCGTAGGGCGGCATCCAAACGCTCGAGCGCGCCACCCAGCCCCGCCGATGTTCGTCCCCGTGTACCGTCACCTTCGCGCCTTCGCGCCTTCGCGTGAAACCCCTTCGTGTCCTTCGTCTCCTTCGTGCCTTCGTGTGAAAAAACCGTCACGGGAGTGAATCCCGTGACACCCCCAGGCCACCCGCCCCGCTCGGGTCCGGCCGGTTCTCGCCGTCTCTTCGACAGAAGCAGCCGCATGCCGCCATGCCGGGGTGCAAGGGCTGCTCCCCTTTCCTTCAGTTCTGCTCGGCGGCTCGCAATCGAAGATGGCCGAAGAACAAAAGTCTTTCCTACAACCCCTCTTTCATGTTCCAATATGGTTCATGGAACATGACCTGACATCACCAACAGAGATAGCCTTCGTCAATCCCACCCCCGGCGATTACGGCCCGTTCACACCCGAGCTCAAGGCCCGCTTCTGCGACGCGCTGGCGGAAACCGGCACCGTCACCGCCGCCTGCCGCGCGGTCGGCAAGCACCGCGACACAATCTACGAGCATTTGAGGACCGATCCCCTCTTCGCCGCCGCCTGCGACTCCGCGCGCCATCACGCCCGCCACCGCCTCGCCGACCGGCTGATGGAAGATTCGATCGCGGGCTCGGTCGACCGTCTCTACCGCGACGGCGTGCTGGTCGGGGAGCGGCGCTACACCGACAACCGGCTCGCTTTTGCCATGCTGCGCCGCCTCGACAAGCTCGCCGAGGAGCCGCGCAGCCCCGGGCCGCGCCGCACTTTCGATGCGAAGCTTGCGCTCAAGGCCTTGCGCACCGGCTCGGAAGAGGATCTCTGCGCCGCCCTCGCGACGCTGGATTCCGACACTTCCGACACTTCCGACAACCCCTCGTTTGACGACGAAGACCTGTCGGATTCGACCTTCGGCACCGACCGTGTGTGGCAGGAAGAAGAGGAGGACGGCGGCTGGTGGACCAATTTCCCGCCGCCCGAAGGGTTCACCGGATACGAGCGGGGCCACTGGAGCGACGAAGATTATGCCCGCGAATGCAGCGGGGACGAAAGCGCGCTCCTCGATGCCGCTCGCGAAGCCGAGCTGTCGGACATGAAAGCCGCCGAAGAAGCCGAGCGCATCACCTTCTTCGCCGAGCTCGAGGCCGAGCTCGATGGCAGCCGTGATCCGAGTGACGGTTCCCCCGGCGCAGGGGCAGCCCGGAAACTAGTTTGCGGCGACTCGCACGACCCGGCCCAAGGCAGCGGCAACGGCTGCTATACTTAGACCTGCACAAGCCGCTCGCCCGGGCCTGGCCGGCGCCCTCACATCACGCGTGAGGCGGCGTGCAGCTCGGTTCTGAATTCCGCATCCTGGAGCGCGCGCGCTGCACCCAATGCGACGCAGGTCAACGGCTCGTCGGCCACCCGGACCGGAAGCCCGGTCTGATCGCGAAGCACCGTGTCGATGTTCGTCAGCAGCGCTCCTCCACCGGTGATGACCAGGCCCTGGTTGATGATGTCGGACGCGATTTCCGCTCCGGCGTGCCCGAGTGCGCGGGAGACGGTTTCGACGATCTGCTGCACCACGTCGTGCAGCGCCTCGGCCATCTCCGCCTGGCTCAGCTCGATCTCGCATAAATTGCCAACCGTGACGTCGCGTCCGCCCACGTGCCCGACGATGTTCATCCCCTCGGGTGTCGAGGAGGCGGATCCGATCTCCTTCTTGATCCGCTCGGCCGAGACCGGCCCGATTTCGACATTGTGCTTCATCCGCACGTACGACGCGATCGCCTCGTCCATCTTGTCGCCGCCGACGCGTTCGGAGGTGCTGTAGGTGGGCTGCTTGAGCGCGATGATCGCGACCTCCGTGGTGCCGCCGCCGATATCCACCACCATCGACCCGATCGGCTGCTCGATCGGCAGCCCGGCGCCGATTGCCGCGGCCAGCGGCTCCTCGATCAGCCAGACGTCGCGTCCCCCTGCGTTGATCGCTGCCGCGTGGATCGCGCGCCGTTCGACTTCGGTCGAAGCCGACGGCACGCCGACGACGATCTCCGGCCCTCGCGACAGAAGGTTCGGGCCTCCAGTCGCCTTGGCGATGAAATGCTTGATCATCTGCTCGGTGAGGTCGAGGTCGTTGATCACCCCGTCGATCAGCGGCCGGTATGTGCGGATGTTGTCCGCCGTCTTGCCCATCAGGATCTTGGCGTCGCTGCCGACCGCTCGAACGCGCTCGACTCCATTGACGACCTCGAGCGCGACGACGGACGGTTCGTTGAGGACGATTCCTTCGCCCGGCACGTACACCACGGTGTTCGCG
>JAICIT010000285.1 GCA_025960445.1 Bradyrhizobium sp.
GAAAATGATGGTCTTGCCGCTTTCGCGCCAGATGCGCAGCATCTCGAGATTCATCTGCTCGCGAGTCAGCGCGTCCAGCGCGCCAAACGGTTCATCCATCAGGATCAATTTTGGATCATGAATGAAAGCGCGCGCGATCGCCGTGCGCTGCTGCATCCCGCCCGATAGCTGCTGCGGATATTTGTCCTCATAGCCTGCAAGCCCCACGAGATTGAGAAGCTCGCGCGCGCGGCCGCGGGCGGCCTTCATCGGCAGCCCGACGATCTCGGCGGGCAGCAGGACGTTATCAAGAATGGTGCGCCATTTCAGTAACAACGCCTGTTGAAACACCATGCCGATATCGCGCGCCGGATCGAACGCGGTGCGCGCGTTGCCGATCTGGATGGTCCCGCCATCCGCATCGTGGAGCCCGGCCAGTATTTTCAGAACCGTCGTCTTGCCGCAGCCGGATGGCCCGACCAGCGAGATCAGTTCGCCTTCCTGCACGTCCATAGTCACGTCGGATACCGCGAGAAATTCCTGATCCCGCGAGCGATAGACCTTGCGGAGGTTGCGAAGTCTGATGAAAGGTTCCGGCGGCTCGCTCATGCCAGCCATTTCTGCAAATTGGCGGCAACGAAATCGTCGTCGCTGAGATCAGCATGCTCGTTGCAGACACGGTCGATCTCGTCGAGCTGACCGGGACTGAGGCCCTCGTCGCGATCGAGGCACCAGATTCCCGCGAGCAATCCCTGTCGCCGTAAAACTTCGTGGCAGCCGGCGATGCACCCATGAAAATTATTGGCTACGTCGAAAAACGCGCTGTTGCAATCGGTGACGCGGGCATCGAGCGCCAGCAGTTCGGCCGGCACCGAAGCCTTGTGCCGCGCGGCGCGGCACATCTCGAACTGCTTGATGGCGCTGGCGGTCCACACCGACCAGTGGCCGAGTAGCCCGCCGCGAAAGTACGCCCTCGTGGTCACGCCGCGCTCGCGCAAATCGAACGGCAGCGTGAGATCGAGCAGGATATGATCGTCGTTGCCGGTGTAGAGCGCGACGCGCTCGAGCGCCCCGGCGGCGGCTACGCCTCGCAGTACGTCCAGGGTGCGATAGCGATTGAAGGGGGCAACCTTGATGGCGATGACGTTGTCGATTAGCGCAAAGCGCCGCCAGAATTCGCTACCCAGAATGACGCCGCCGACCGCTGGCTGCAGATAAAACCCGACCAGCGGAATTTCCCGCGCGACCATCTCGCAATGCGCGATAATCTCGTCTTCGGATGCGGACTTCATCGCGGCGAGGCTAAGCAGCCCCGCATGATAGCCTATCCCGCGTGCAGTCTGCGCTTCGGCGACCGCTTGTCTTGTCGGGCCGGACAGCCCCGCGACAAGCGCCAGCGGACGGTCGGTCCAGGCCTTCGCGGTTTCCGCTGCCAGTTCCAGCACCGGCCGGTACAGGCCGACATCGCGGATCGCGAATTGGGTGGTGTGGACGCCGACCGCGAGGCCGCCCGCGCCCGCATCGATGTAATAGCGCGTCAGCGCCCGCTGATGCGTGGCATCGAGACTGCGATCTGCATTCAGCGCCAGCGGATGCGCCGGGATCACCGTGCCGTCGGCGATCAAGCGACGTATCTCGGAGTTCATGCTGCTATGATGCACGGCGCTAATCCTATCCATATTCCGGCCCGGCGACCGCAAACGGCAAATCCGCCGGCTGCGGCGCAGCGCGGCCGAACCGCATGCGCTCGAACGGGCGCTCGATCTTCCAACCCGAACCGATCAGGCCTCGCAGGAATTTGCCTTGTTCGTTGACCGCATCGATCAGCAATGCTCCGGATTCCGACTGAACGATCGCGTTCACCATGGCGAGGGCATTATCCGCGCTGTCGGCGAATAGAGGGCCGATATGGCGCGCTTTCCTGCCGTCCCGAACGAGTGCCATCGCGTTATGATACGATAGCAGCCGCGAGCCCGGACGCGCGCCAAGTTCGCTTAGCAAGTTGGCGCGGTCGAATCCCATCACCAAACCGTCCCGCGCGGTGAATTTCTCAAGGCCACATGGCGATAGAGAGGGTGGCGCTTCGGCTTTGGTCGAAATCGCATGATCGAGCCGCAAACGCCGGAGCTCCAGGGTCGGAGTAAATCCAAGCGGCCCATACACCTTAGCGCCCGCCGGCGTCGCGTCGAGCCAGCTCGTCAATCCTTGCTTTGTGGCCGTCTCGAGACACGCGTCTATCAGTTTGGTGGCGAGGCCGCGGCGACGCCAGTTCGCTGTCACCAGCACCATGCTGATCCAGGCATTGCCCAGACTATAGGGCAGCAGCGCCGCGGTTGCGATCAGGCGCCGTTCATCATCACGCACGCCGAACACCGTGCCTTTTGCCAGGAAGTAACGCCAATCGGCCTCATTCTGATTCCAGTGAGCTTCGCTCGAGAGTGCGAGGCCCGCCGCTGCGTCCTCTGGGCCGACCCGGACGATGGCGATCTGTTCAGTATCGGCCATCGCGCACCTCGTATTTCGTCGGCTTGCCGAGACTTGGCATCGAGCGTGCGATCCAGTCCGCGGTCCAGTCGATCAGCTTTTCGCTGTCGACGATCGGCCGACCGAAAAGACTGACCGCCTGCGAGGTGTCGGTAATCCAGGCCGTCGGTTCCTCCTTGCCGACAATGATGGGCTTGCGGCCGAGCCGCGCACCGAGCCTGGCTGCGAGATCGCGTACCGCAAGAATTTCGGGACCACTAACGTTGATGGGCGAAGTCGGAGTGTCGCAGTAGGCGAGACAGCGCAACGCCTGTGCCGAAGCGTCCCCCTGCCAGATGAAATTGACGTGACCGAGGCTGACGTCGATCGGCTGGTCGCGGACGATCTTTGTCGCGATATCGTGCAGCACGCCATAACGCATGTCGATCGCATAGTTCAGCCGGAACAATCGCCCAGGCGTTTTGAACTTGCGCGAGAAATACTCGAACATGCGTTCGCGGCCGACGCAGGATTGCGCATATTCGCCGGGCGGATTGGGCGGCACGGTTTCGTCCGCGCCTTTGCCGCTGACCGGCACGAACGGATAAACGCAACCAGTCGAGAACGCCACGATGCGTGAACCGGCAAACGCCTGCGCCACCAGCGCCGGGACATGCGCGTTCATCGCCCACGTCAACGACAAATCACCCTCGGCGCCGAATTTGCGTCCGGCCATGAAGATAACATTCGAAGCCTTCGGCAGGCGCCTGATCGCGGCTTCGTCGAGCAGGTCGCAGCTCAGGGTTTCGATGCCGCGGGCCTCCAGCCACGCTTTCGCGCTCGCCTCGCTGAAGCGCGCCACGCCGATGATGCGGCGATCGGGCAGGGCGGCCTTGGCCAGTCCCGCCAGTGTCGGTCCCATTTTGCCGGCAACCCCAAGGATCATGATGTCGCCGTCGACTTTGCTGAGATCGTCGATCAGCGCATGGCTCGGTCGGCACAGCAGCTCATCAAGAGCCGCGACGTCAGGAATGGTGTTCGGCAGAGTCTCGCGCGTGAGCAGCATGCGTGTTTGCCGTGTTTTATTGCAGCCGCACGTCGCGCACCACGAACAGCCGTTCGAGCGCGAGCACCAGGCCGTAAAGCGAAACTCCGAGCAGCGTCAGCAGCACGACAGCCATCACCATGGCGGGGGTGTCGAGCGAGGACTGCACTTGAATCATCAGATAGCCGAGGCCGCGTTCGGAGGCGATGAATTCGCCGACGATTGCGCCGGCCACCGCCAGGATTGCACCGACCTTCATGCCGGAAAACACGTAAGGTAGCGCGCCAGGCAACTGTATCTTGCGAAATAACGTCCAGCGCGATCCGCGCAGCGATTTGACGAGGTCGAGCAAGTCGGGCTCCACCTCGCTCAAGCCGCGGGCGGTGGTCAGCAGGATCGGAAAGAAGCAAATGCTGAATGCGATCAGGATGTTCGGAAAAACGCCATAGCTGAACCAGACGATAATCAACGGGCCGAGCGCCACTTTCGGAATCATGTTCAGCGTGACGAACAGCGGCAGTAATATCAGGCTGCCCAGCGGCGACCAGCAGAACAGCACCGCCAGCATCACGCCGACCAGAGCGCCGAGCGAGAAGCCTCCGAGAATTTCCACCGCGGTCACGGCGACATTCGAGACCCAGGCATATTTCGAGGAGTCCAGCGTCGCTAGCGTGGCAAGCGGAGAAGGCAAGATGAATTTCGGGACTTGAAAGATGTCGACTAGCACCTGCCACAATACGATCACGGCGACATGCACGATCAGGATAATCGCGAGTGTTCGGACTGAGCGCATTCCATCGCTGACCACGCGCGTCCTCATTGTCTATGCGCTCGCATCAAATAGAGAGCAGCCCAGGCCCAAGTTACCGCGGCAACGTCAACCTTTCAACGATTCGGTTGATTAATCCTCAGGGCCTCAAGGCCTGCATCACCAGATCGACCACATGTCTGCGGCGCGCTCGTTTGGCGGTCGCGCTCGAAAGGTCCCTGCCGAAGATCGCCGAGAGCGTCGGGGTGTTCGAAAAGAAGAAATAGCTGAGACCCGCGATCGAAATATAGAGATGCACCGGGTTGACGCCCTTGCGGAAGGTTCCGGCCCGGACGCCTTGCTTGAGAATTGTCGAGACCATGCTGACCAGCGGCGAATGCATGTCCTCGATCCTTAGCGAGGCCCGTACGTGTCGCGCCCGATTGCGGTTTTCGTCGTTGAGCAGCACGATGA
>JAICIT010000286.1 GCA_025960445.1 Bradyrhizobium sp.
AGCTGAAATCCGGCAGACCGTGCAGCTCTATCTCAATGGGAAGATTCGTGAGTGGTATTCGCGTGGCGATGGTCGCGGAGTCGTCCTCGTGCTGGATACCAAGGATGTTGCTGAGGCGCAGACGATCATGGAGGGCCTTCCATTGGCCAAGCAAAATCTTATGGACCACGACTACATCGCAGTTGGTCCGCTTTTGCCGCTCCGCTTGCTGATTGCCAATCCTTGAGCGCCCCGCAATCAGGACGCGCCTCACCATGGAGGACCGCCGATGGCCGCCGATGCTGTTCCGGCTGCTGTCGACCCGCCGCGTCCCGGTTGGCTTGGCCTGGTTTGGACCATCCCGTTCACGGCTGAGGACGGGTTGATCTACTCGCTTTCAGTGGTTCCGGGGAACGGCCTTCCCTCCGTTCACGCTTTAGAGTGCTACCCCTGCTGATGATCACGCACATCGCTATCTGATGGATTTATCACGATCAATTTCAGTCACCGTGCATCTCACGACATCTCGTAACCGACCTACCTTACCGCTCGAGCACTCGCTCGCATCGGTCCAGTCGAGCGTGTAAAACAGATCGATGTGTAACCGATTGGACGCCTGTTCGATCACCTTGTACGGGCAGGGCCTCTGATTTTCACCTTGGGTCGCATTCAGGCAGCACGGATCGACTTGCCGACCCGGTTCCGCCGGGCGCCGAAGTTGCCCCGCTCGCAAAATGTTGAAATGCCCCAAATCGAGATGTCGGAAGTCGCTCCTCCCGTTCGTCTTACACCCGGAGAGAAAGAACTGCAGGGGAGTTCGCTATGAACCAATCTCGCTATCGCTGGGTGATTGTCGCGGCCGGCGGCCTGTTGGGCTGCGTCGCTATCGGCGCGATGTTTTCGTTGCCGGTTTTGCTTCAGCCAATCTCGCGGGATACCGGCTGGTCGGTAACGGGCGTGTCCACCGCGATGACCATCGGCTTCCTCGCGATGGCGTTCACGAGCATGATCTGGGGCACCTTGTCGGATCGGGTAGGCCCGCTTCCGGTGGTGCTGACCGGGTCCATCGTGCTGGCATTGAGCCTCGCGCTCGCGAGCCGTGCGCCATCGCTTCTCGCGTTTCAATTCATCTTCGGACTGATGGTCGGTGGCGCGGCCGCTGCGATCTTTGCGCCGATGATGGCGACCGTCACCGGCTGGTTCGATACCCATCGCAGTCTTGCCGTCTCCCTGGTTTCGGCAGGGATGGGGATGGCTCCCATGACCATGGCTCCGCTGGCCGCAAGACTCGTCTCGACTTACGACTGGAGAACCTCGCTCCAAATCCTCTCGGTCGTCGTTGCCGCGCTCATGATTCCGGCAGCGCTGTTCGTGCGGCGCGCACCGGCTCTGGCGAGCCAACCCGCCGGCGCGGCCGCTGCCGGAGCATCGGCAGAGGCGATGTCGCTTGCGCAGGCGCTGCGTTCGCCGCAGTTCATCATCCTGCTGCTGACGAACTTCTTCTGTTGCGCAACGCATTCGGGCCCGATCATCCACACCGTCAGCTATGCCATCAGCTGCGGAATACCGCTGATATCAGCCGTGACGATCTACAGCGTGGAGGGCTTGGCGGGGATGGGCGGCCGTATTGGCTTCGGCCTGCTCGGTGACCGTTTTGGCGCCAGGCGCGTGCTCGTCTCAGGCCTGTTCCTTCAGGCGTTCGGCGCGCTTTCCTACGTCTTCGTGCGCGAGCTTGCCGCTTTCTACGCCGTGGCGGCGCTCTTCGGCTTCATCTATGCCGGCACCATGCCGCTCTATGCTTCACTTGCGCGCGAGAATTTTCCGCTCAGGATGATGGGCACGGTGATCGGGGGAACGGCGATGGCCGGCAGCCTTGGTATGGCAACCGGGCCATTGGCCGGAGGTCTGATCTACGACACCTTCGCAAGCTATTCCTGGCTTTATATCGGCTCGTGGGGGATGGGACTTGGCGCATTCCTGATCGCACTGACCTTCCGACCATTTACAAAGGTGAAGCTGCAGCCCGAACCGGTGCCATCATGAGAGGGAACGCGTGATCGCGCACCGGAGCGCAACATCGAAATCTGCTTGCAACTAAGGAGCGCGGCATTGCGGAATTGGTTTGCTGGTTATCGCGAGCGCCGCTTCGGCCGCCGGACTGCTCTCACTTTGCCGCTGCTTCCGCCTCCGCAGAAGAACTGATCACCGCCATCGGACTCAAGACCGGACACGCCAAGACCCGTTGGCATGTCGACCGTGTCCAGCACCTTTCCGGTTGCAGGATCTATTCGCGTCAAGCCGCTCTCGTCACCTTCCCAGTTACCGTGCCAGAGTTCTCCATCGATCCAGCTTACGCCGGTGACGAAGCGGTTGGACTGAATGGTGCGAACGATCGTCCCTGTTTGTGGATCGACCTGGTGGATTTTTCGTTCCCGATACTGCCCAACCCAGAGCGACCCTTCCGCCCATGCGAGCCCTGAGTCACCCCCGCCGCCGGGCGCCGGGATAGTGGCGAGCACGCGGCCGGTGTTCGGGTCGATCTTCTGGATGCGATTTTCGGCGATCTGAAACAGATGCTGGCCGTCGAAAGCGGTCCCCGCATGCGCGGCGACATCAAGCGAGCGCAGCACCTTGCCACTGGCCGGATCGAGCGCGCTCAATTTGTCTCCGGCGGCAAACCAGATTTGCTTGCCATCAAACGTCACCCCATTCACGCGGTCGACACCGGGGAAGGGGCCATATTCACGGGTAACTTCCGCCGCTGCTCTGGTCATATGCTTCTCCTGCACACGATCGCTCCGAGTGCCTGCACAAAGAGTTCACGCCGCGATCATGTTCGATCAATCTAGTCACTCGGCAGTGGAGCGGGGAGTAACAATGTCGTCGTGAATCCCGGCACAGGCGGCGTCATCCAGCGACGCGCTCGCCCGCGGCCAAACCATTGCACCTTGCCTGCCGCCGCGAGCTCGTCGAGCGCCCGCTGCACCGTGCGCTGGCTTGCGCCGAGCGCGAGCGCCAGCGCCGAACTCGACCAGGACTCGCCGTCAGCGAGCAAAGCCAGCACCCCCGCGTGCTCATCTTCCACCGGCCGCGCCAACACGACGACCTCGCGTCCGCGGCGCGGGACCAGCGCAAAGCCTTGGCTCGTCGCGCTCACGCGGGCCAGCGTCCCAAGCATCGCCCGAAGCCGTCCCATTTCGACCCGCAATCGCGCCCGATGCGATTCATCGGCGGCCTTGCCTCGGAATGCCCGGGCAATCAGCGTGCCCCTCGACACGTCCGCGGGCCAGGCTTCGGCCAGCGCGCGCGCGAGCGCGAACAACACCGGACGCCTTGCGAGCGTAACCACCGTGCCCGCGTCACGCACGGCATAACGGGACTGATCCACGACGAGCGCGCTTGAGGCCAACAACGTTTCGATTTCCTCGGGCAAGACCAGCCGCTCCTTGCCACCCGCGATCAGGCGCGCCGCGGGCGTGTTCAAGACGAGGAGGGCGCTTTCGACTTCCGCGGTCAGCGCAGGAATGCCCGCCTCCCTTGCGGCGCGCCCGGCGCGAGCGAGCGCAGCCCGCGCGGCCTTTGTCCGCAGCCGTCGCATAGCGATTCCCGCAACCACCAGCTCGTGGGCAGCTTTCGTAGCGGGCGGAAATGGCGCGGGGTCGATATCGGCGAGTGTACCCTCGGCCTCATCGAGACGGCCGATCAAAAGCAGGCGGCGAAGTTCCAGATATTGCGCATGCGCGGCGTTCACCCGGTCGCCATGCGCTTCGAGTATCGCGCGCGCTGCCTCGAGAGCCTTTGCAGACCAGCCGAGGTCTCGCGAGACGAACGCGATCTCCGCCTCTGCCACGATGCATCGGGCGCGGGCCACGGCTTCTTTCGGACTGAACGCGCGCGCCGCAGTTCGCAGCAGTGCCTTTGCCCGAACGAGATCGCCGAGCTGCGCCATTGCGATGCCGCGAAGTGCGAGCGCAGGCGCATCGTCGCGCAAGGCGACGCGGTTCAGCGCGCCGAGCGGATCACCCGCGGCGAGCGCGCGCGCAGCGGCCGTGATTAGCGAGTCCATCTGAATCCCGACACACTTGTCACTCTCACCATTCGAAATCCGGTCCTAATCTATCACACGACGACGGAACAATAGTCGTAACGAGAGGCCACTGTGATGGTTGACTGGACGATGCTTTCCCCAACGTTCCTCACAGCCGTGATCGAGTGGGCTGGAGCCGTTGTGACTGTATTTGCCGTCGGCTCTGGCCACTCGGCCAAGCACAACGAACGGAGAGAACAATGACGAAACACATGATCGGAACACGCGAAGACTGGTTGGCGGCGCGGCTTGGGCTATTTGAGGCAGAAAGAGAACTGACACGGCGCGGCGACGAGTTGACGCGGCGGCGCCAGGAGTTGCCCTGGGTCCGCGTCGACAAGGACTACCAATTCGAAACCGATGAAGGTCAGGCATCGCTGGCAGATCTGTTCAGGGGACGCTCGCAGCTCCTGATCTATCATTTCATGTTCGGACCCGACTACAAAGCCGGCTGTCCGTCCTGCTCGGCGATCGCCGACGGATTCAACGGCTTTGTCGTCCATCTGGCCAACCACGACGTCACGCTTTCGGCGGTATCGCGGGCGCCGCTGACAAAGCTGCAAGAATATAAACGTCGGATGGGATGGACGTTTCCCTGGGCGTCTTCGCGCGGTGGCGAC